>JAPKYU010000409.1 GCA_026394175.1 Acidobacteriota bacterium
CAGCAGATCGGCCATCTCGGCCACCGCCTTGTCCCTCATGGCCCCGAACAACAGAACGATGTTGGAGGCCGGGTCACTCCGCAATCCGCAATCCGCACTCCGCACTTCCTCGAGGTAGGCACACAAAGCGCGGGCGCCGGCCGGGTTGTGGGCGCCATCCAGCAGCAGGCGAGGCCGGCCCTGGATCCATTCCAGGCGTCCGGGCCATCGCACGCCCGCCAGACCCTGGCGCAGCGCCTGGTCGGAGATGCGCAGTCCGAGCCTGCGCAACTGCTCGGCGGCCAGCACCACCAGCCGGGCGTTCTCCCCCTGGTGGAGGCCCGGCAAGGCCACCCGCAACAGCGCGTCATTGCGGATTGCGGATTGCGGATTGCGGATTTCAGACGGCGCCGCTTGAAATCCGCAATCCGAAATCCGAAATCCGAAATCCGCTGCCTCCGTCGCCACTACCAGGTGCGCGCCGCGCTCGTGCGCCACCCCCTCGATCACGGCCGCCGCCTCGGGCCGCTGGGGCGCGGCGATCACCACCCCGCCCTCCTTGATGATGCCCGCCTTCTCGAATGCGATCTGGCCGAGCGAATGGCCCAGGTAGGCCTCGTGGTCGAAATCGACGGGGGTGATGACGGAAACCAGCGGCCGCACCACGTTGGTGGCGTCCAGGCGCCCGCCCATGCCCGTTTCCAGCACCGCGATGTCGCAGCCGGCCCGCCGGAAATGCTCGAAGGCCGTCGCCGTCAGGCACTCGAAGAAGCTGGGGTGGCCCGGCAGGGCGCGCTCGGCCAGCAGCCGCTCGACCAGGGCCAGAACGTCGCCGCAAACCGAGGCGAAATCGGCGTCGGAAATCTCTTCCCCCGCCACCCGGATGCGCTCGTTGACGCGGACCAGGTGGGGCGAGGTGTACAGCCCGGTCCGATATCCGGCGGCCCGCAGCACGGCCTCCATCATGGCGGCCACCGAGCCTTTGCCGTTGGTGCCCGCGATGTGAACCGAGTTCCAGCAGCGCTCCGGATGGCCCAGCGCTTCGAGCAGGCGGGAAACGTTGGCCAGGTCGAACTTCACGCCCCGCAGTTCCTGGCCGACGGTGAGCAGGTAAGAAACGGTTTCCGCGTAGGTCATGGCGCCGGCGGAGCGCCCGCCGCGGCGCTGCCCGCCTTGTCGGACGTCCAGGTGCAGAACTCGAGAGCCCGCGCGATGTAGGTCTTCAGGTCCTTGCGATCGACCACCGCATCGAGCATGCCGTGTTCCAGCAGGAACTCGCTGCGCTGGAAGCCTTCGGGCAGCTTCTGGCAGATGGTCTGCTCGATGACCCGCGGGCCGGCAAAGCCGATGAGGGCCCCCGGTTCGGCGACATTCAGATCGCCGAGCATGGCGAAGCTGGCGGTGGTGCCGCCGGTGGTGGGATCGGTCAGCACGCTGATGTACGGGACGCGCGCTTCGTCCAGCCGCGCCAGCGCGGCGCTGATCTTGGCCATCTGCATCAGGCTGACCACGCCCTCCATCATCCGGGCGCCGCCGGACGCCGACACGATGATGAGCGGCACGCGCTTGGCCAGGCTCATCTCGATGGCCCGGGTGATCTTCTCGCCCACCACGGCGCCCATGCTGCCGCCGATGAAGTTGTACTCCATGGCACACAGCACCACCGGCCGGCCCTCCAGCCGGCCCTCGGCCACCACCACCGCGTCGTTCATCCCGGTCTTCTTCTGCATCTGGGAGAGCCGCTCCCGGTAGGCCTTCAGGTCCTTGAATTGCAGCGGATCGGTGGAGGCCAGGCCGGAATAATGCTCCACCCACTCGCCGTCGAACAGCAATCGCAGGCGCGTCCGGGCATCGATTTTGAAGTGGAAACTGCAGCGCGGGCAAGCGTTCCAGTTGGCCTCCAGGTCCTTTTTCCAGATGATCTGGCGGCAGCTCTCGCACTTGGTCCACAAACCTTCGGTATGGACGCGCTTCCCCTCCACCGACTCCAGTGGTTTTTTTTCTTTCCTGAACCAGGCCACAGCGTCTCCTTGGGCTGTAGGCTGTGGGCTGTAGGCTGTAGGCTGCGGATTCGACTCCCCCAGACGCCGCGCCTACAGCCCACAGCCTAATAATCGATGCCGCGCTGAGCCAGCACCCCTTTCTCGAAGGGGTGCTTCAACTGCTTCATTTCCGTGACCACGTCGGCCATTTCGGCCAGGTGCGGATGAGCGTGGCGGCCGGTGAGGACCACGTGTACGTCTTCGGGGCGGCCGGCCAGCGCTTCCTTCACCTCCGCTACATCCAGCATGCCGTAGTGAATGGCGTAATTGATCTCGTCGAAAATGACCAGTTGAAATTGGCGCGAGTACATCTGCTCACGCCCGTATTCCCATGCTTTCCGCGCCGCCTCGAGGTCTTCCGGTGACGGCTTCTCGGTTCCGACCTTGACGAAGCCGCGGCCCATGGGGCGGATGAGGAATCGGTCCTCGCCCAGCATCTTGGCTGCGTCCAGTTCGCCGTAATGCCAGGACCCCTTGATGAACTGCACCATCAGGACGCGAAACCCCTGCCCCACCGCGCGCAAGGCGGTTCCCATGGCGGCTGTCGTCTTGCCCTTCCCGTTGCCCGTGTAAAGGATAAGCAGGCCCATGCGGCTTGTCGAAAGTCTCCATTCTAGCGTATTTCATGGCGCGGTGCGATGTTGCTCGAAGAGCGGCCGGCGGGCCGACCCCGGCGTGGCCGCCCGTACGGGAACCATGGTGAGAGGGGGGGGCCAACAAGGGTCGCCCCTGCGATCATGCCGTGCCTGTGTAGTGGGTCTCTATCGTGGGCGCGAGGTGACCCCCGGGGAACTAGTCAGGCTCATTACCAGCAGGAACAATACCAGAACACCGAGGATGGCTACCACTGTCATGTTCGGCCCTTTCTGTCCTTAAGCCAATTGACACATTGCCGCCGCCCTGGGATGCGAGCAATTCCCCGTCCAACTATCCTGGTCTTTGCTTTCAGCCAGTTAGGTTCCCGGGTGGCGGCCCTTTTTTCAGACAGCCTGACACAGCGCGGTGAAAAGTGACACATCCCGGGGGCCGCTTGTTAATGAAAAGGTAACCGGCGGCGGGTTTTCCGCGTTAATATTGCGAAGAGCTTCGCGGGAGCCCAGTCAGGCTGGAGGCCGAAAGCAAAAGGCGGAAGGCGGTAGCCGGCAGCCTTCAGTCGCGAGGCGGATCGGCGGCTCCCATCACAGGCCTGTTATGAGAAAAGCATTTTGCGTTCCGGTTCTTGCCATTTGCGTCCACGCGGCCGCGCAGGAAAGCCAGCCGGCGGCGGAAAACCAGTCAGCTCCCGCCAACTACACCGTTGCGGCAGGCACGCGTGTCCCGCTGCTGCTGATCAACAGTATCAGCACCCGCAGCGCCCACGAGGGCGACCAGGTGTACCTGGAGACCGGGTTCCCGATCGTGGTCAACCAGAAGATCGTGATCCCTCGCGGCAGCTACGTCAAGGGAACGATCACCCAGGTGAAGCGCCCGGGGCGGGTTAAGGGACGCGGCGAGATGTACCTGCGGTTCGACTCCTTGACGCTTCCCAACGGCGTGACGCGCGATTTCCGCGGCCGCGTCGGCGCCGTTGACGGCAGCGGCAACGAGACGCTGGAGAAGCGCGAGGGAAAGATCCTATCGGAAGCCGCCAAGGGCCAGGACGCCGGAACCGTGGCCAGCGCCGCCGGGGCCGGAACCGCCGTGGGCGCCATCGCCGGTTCGGCCAGCCGCCATCCGGGCCTGGGCACGGGCATCGGCGCCCTGGGTGGCGCGGCAGCCAGCGTGGCCCAGGTGCTGCTGACCCGCGGCCCCGACGTCCAGCTCATGCGCGGCCAAGAGCTGGACATGGTGCTGGACCGCACGCTGGCGTTCACCGAAGATGAATTGCGGTTTGAGAGCGCGCCACCGGCCGGCTCGGCCATCCCCGCTCCTAGCCGCACCAACAGCAAGACTTCCAGCCAGTCCGGCATTCCCTTGCCGCGCCGCATGCCCATCCCGTGAGTCATTCCGCCGGGGGCCCTACGTGGACCGCATTGACGATCCCCCGCGACGTTGCTTTTCCCCGAAAAAGCGGTTAGCGTGAGTCGGGAGGAACAATGACCAGGATCACGGTCAATAGCCACGGC
>JAPKYU010000437.1 GCA_026394175.1 Acidobacteriota bacterium
GGGGACGGCCGGCGCCGGGGCATGCGGACGGACGGGCGGGCGCAGCACCGGGCCCCGGCGCACCGCAGGCACCAACGGCCGGCCCGCGCCCAGCGGCACGGCCGGCCGCGCCGCCGCCGCGGGCGGCGCGGCCACCGGCGCTTCTTCTGCTTCCAACTCCGGAGCCGGCGCTTCCGCCTCCACCCGGGGCTGTTCCTTCTCTTCGACCACCGCTACGCCGCCGCCCTCTAGCGCCGCGCCGCGGCGATCAGATGCAAAATGCCGGCGAACCTGCCCGGCAATATTTTCTTCGACAGAACTGGAGTGTGAAGTTTTCGCTACGCCTATGCTCACCAGAAACTCGAGGACCGCCTTGGACTTCACCTCAAGCTCTCTGGCCAGATCGTTAATCCGCATGCCAAGCTGTTCCTTCCAAAAACCCCGCCGGCGCACGCACTCGCGTTCAGTCGTTCACCTTGCCCTCCCCTTCGTTGGTCTGATCGGGCGCCTGCCCTCCGCCCGTTTCGGCCCCAGACCGGCCCGCTTCGCCGGATTCGGGAGCGCCAAGTTCCTCCGGTTGCACGTCCAGGGTCCCGGCGGGCTGGCCGGCGGCGCGATCCTCCGGCGGCGCCTCGATCTGTGAGGCCGGTTCGCTGAGGCCTGCTTCGCTGTCGGGGGCGGCCTGTTGTTGCGCGGCGGGCGCCCCGTTCTCCCCCGCCCCGGCCTCTTCCGCCGGCGCGGCGGTCAGACCCGGCTCGATGGCGCCGCCGGCGCCCGCCGGCCCGCCCGCTTCGGAGGTCTCCTTGATGTCGTCGATTCCAGCAGACTCGGCAGCGCCCGCTTCCGCCTCGGCCGCTTCGGACTCCGCCGCTTCCCCGCCCTCTGCAGACCCTTCCTCGGTGCCCTCCCAGTAATTCTGCACTGCGGCGCGGATTTTTTCTACCATTTTCGGGCCGACCCCGGAGATCTCCTCCAGTTGTTCCGGCGTCATGGCCCCCAGCCGCTCGATGGTGGGGATGTCATGCTGGGCCAGTTTCTCGCGCAGCTTGTCGCTGAGCGCGGTGAGCTGCGAAAGCGGCGTGCCGCCCGCCACCAGTTGGCCCATCTGCCACTCCACCTCCTGGCGTTTCTCTTCTTCACTCTTGATGTCGATGCGCCACCCCAGGAGCTTGGAGGCCAGCCGCACGTTCTGCCCCTTCTTGCCGATGGCCAGGGAAAGCTGGCTGTCGTCCACGATGACCTCCAGGTGTTTTTCGGCCTGGTCGACGATGGCCACCCGGCTGATCTTGGCCGGGGAAAGCGAGTGCTGGGCGAACACCACCGCGTCTTCGGAGAACTGGACGATGTCGATTTTCTCGCCGCGCAACTCGCGGCGGATGGACTCCACCCGCATGCCCTTCATGCCCACGCAGGCGCCCACGCAGTCCACGTCGCGGTCGTGGCTGAGCACGGCGACCTTGGTGCGCTCGCCGGCCTCGCGGGCGCAGGCCTTGATGACCACCGTGCCATCGTAGATTTCCGGCACTTCCTGCTCGAACAGCCGCAGCACCAGCTCGGTCGCCGCCCGCGAAACGATCACCTGCGGCCCCTTGACCGACTTCTCCACCTTGATGATCACGGCCCGCAGGCGGTCGCCCACGGCGTGCTGCTCCAGGCGGGATTGGTCCCGGCGGGACAGCCGCGCCTCGGCCTTCCCGATATCGACGATGAGATCGGGCCCCTCCAGGCGCTTGACGCTGCAATTGACCAGATCCCCGACGCGTCCGCTGTATTCGTTGTAGATGGTGTCGCGCTCGGCCTCGCTCACATTCTGATAGATCACCTGCTTGGCGGTCTGCGCGGCGATGCGGCCCAGCACGTCGGTGGCCTTGCGGATCTTCACCTCGCCTTCCAGTTGTGCCGAGGGATCCAGCGCCCGCGCTTCTTCCAGGCTGATCTCCTTGGAGGAGTTGAAGACTTCTTCGACCACCTTCTTGACCGCGTACACCGCGACTTCGCCGCTTTCCTTGTTCAGCTCGGCCTTCAGGTCCTCGCAAGACTTGTAGTACTTGCGCGTGGCGACGAGCATGGCGTCCTCGACGGCGCTCACGATGATCTGCGGGTCGATGTTCTTCTCGCGGCTGAGTTGATCGATCGTCTGATACAGTTGCGATGCCATAACATTCACCCCAGTGCCGAACTGCGGCGGCGGCCCCCCTGCGGCCGCCCGCGCCGCACTCAGCGCCTGCGGTTTGCGCTATCTCCACTCAAAGACCAGGTTCGCGCGCTCGATGTTTTCGTGGGGAACGGCCAGGGTCTTGCCACCCTCGACGCTGACCCGCACCACGCCGTTCTCCAGTCCTTCCAGCCGGCCGGCGATCTGGCGCCGGCCGTCTTGCGGCTGCTTCAGGATGAGCCGCACCTTGTGGCCGGCGAACCGGCCGTAATCGGCCGGCGTGTGCAGCCGCCGTTCCAGTCCCGGAGAGGAAACCTCCAGGACGTAACTGCTCTCGATGGGGTCTTCCACATCGAGGATGGCGCTCATCTGCCGGCTGACCAGCTCGCAATCCCCATGGGTGACGCCGCCCGGCTTGTCGATGAACACACGAAGCAGGCCGCCGCGGCCCTTGCCCCGCAACTCGACGTCCACCACCTCCAGACCCTCGGAGGCGGCAACCCGTTCGGTAATTTCGCGGATGCGCGCGAGCGGAACCTCGCCCATTCTTTCCTGCAACCACCTGCCAACAAAAAAGTGGGCTCGCGCCCACTGTACGGTCCGACCCGCTCCTGCGGGACTCCACTACGCTTCGATCATAGCCCAACCGGGCTGCAAAAGCAATGCCGCGTTGTGGGGACAGTTCTGAGGCCTGTCACCACAGCGCATTCTCAATGTAGCAGCATCCCCGCTTGGCGGGGTCGCCATCGCCAGGCGAGCACCCCCGAAAGTCCGGACAGGAACTGCTGGGTTGGCGGATTTATCTCCCGTAGAAGCCGGCGATGGATTCCACCACGCGCTGCTGCTGCTCCGGCGTGATTTCGGCGAACATTGGCAAGGAAAGGACTTCGGCGGCGGCGCGCTCGGCCTCCGGGCAGTCGCCCGGCCGGCCGCCGAACTGCGCGAACGAGCGCTGCAGGTGCAGCGGCACCGGGTAGTAGAGGCCGGTGCGGATGCCCCCGGCATCGAGCGCCGTGCGCAGGCCGTCCCGCTCATGCGCCCGGATGGTGTACTGGTGGTAAACGTGACGTGATCCCGCCGCCGGCGTCCTGGCGGGGACCACCGCCGGGCGTTCCGGTGTGGGGTATGTGGCGCTTGGTTCGGCCAGCCCGGCCTGCACCAAGAGCCGGTCGTAGCGTTCGGCGGCACACTCCCGCGCCGTGGTCCATTGCTCCAGCTTGCGCAGCTTCACCAGCAGCACCGCGGCCTGCAAGGTGTCCAGCCGGCTGTTGATGCCAATCTCCTCGTGGTAGTAGCGCTGCTTCTCGCCGTGGACCCGCAGCCGGCGCAACCGTCCGGCCAGTTCATCATCGCCGGTGGTGAGCATGCCGGCTTCGCCCATGGCGCCCAGGTTCTTGGTGGGATAAAAGCTGAGGGCGCCGACGCGGCCGAAGCTGCCGGCCAGGCGGCCGCCGCGCGTAGCCAGGATGGCCTGGGCCGCATCTTCGACCAGAGCAACGCCGGGCCCGAGCGCCGCTTGAATCCCCTCCAGGTCCGCGACCTGCCCGAACAGGTCCACGGGTATGGCCGCCCGAAGCCGGGCGTGGCCCGCAGCCGCCTTCTCCGCCGAGCCAGGCGACACATTGAACGAAGCAGGATCGATGTCGGCGAATACGGGGCGGGCGCCGAGGCGCGCCGGGGCGGCTGCGGTGGCGAAAAACGTGAAGGCCGGCGCCAGCACCTCGTCGCCCGGCCCGATGTCGAGCGCCATCAACGCCAGCAGCAGCGCGTCGGAGCCGGAGCCGCAGGCAACAGCATGCCGCGTGCCGCACACCCGCGCCATCTCCTCTTCCAGCTCTTTCACTTCGCGTCCCAGCACGAAATCCTGGCGCTCCAGCACGCTGGCCAGCGCCATGGCCACCTCATCGCGCAGCGATTCGTACTGCGCGCGGAAGTCCTGCAGCGGAATGATCACTTTGGTCATCGTCTCACCACAAATAGAAGTTTAAAGTCTAAAGTTCAAAGTTCAAAGCCAAACAGCAAGCCCGCAGGACCGCAATCAACTTTAAACTTTCAGCTTTAAACTTTAAACTCGGAAGTGGAGGCCATCATGGCAAGCACGAGACTGACGTGGCTCGGCCACGGAACCTTTCTGGTGACGACCCCGGGCGGCAAAGTGGTGCTGATCGACCCCTGGGTGGAAGGCAACCCGGCGTGCCCCGAGGAGCTGAAGAAGCCCGGCCGGGTGGACGCCATGCTGATCACCCACGGCCACTTCGATCACATCGCCGACGCCGTGGCGCTGGGACGCCGGCACAAGCCCCAGGTAGTCGGCATCTATGAGTTGTGCCACTGGCTGGAAAGCAAGGGCGTCGAGAACACCATGCCCATGAACAAGGGCGGCTCGCAGCAGGTGGGCGAGGTGGGCCTGACCATGGTCCACGCCGACCACAGTTGCGGCATCCTGGACGACGGCCGGATCATCTACGGCGGTGAGGCAGTGGGATACGTGGTGGAGATCGGCGGCCGGCGTTTCTACCATGCCGGCGACACCAACGTGTTCGGCGATATGAAGATCATCCGCGAGCTGTACTCGCCGGAGCTGGCCATGCTGCCCATCGGCGACCTGTTCACCATGAGCCCCAAGGAAGCGGCCTATGCCTGCCGCCTGCTTTCGCCCAAGCGGGTGATCGGCATGCACTACGGCACCTTCCCGCCGCTCGCCGGACGCCCGTCGCAGTTGCGCGAGCTGCTGGCGGGCACCGGCATCGAGGTGGTCGAGATGCAGCCGGGCCAGACCATCGAGTTTTGAATGCGGCACCTGACACCTACTGCGCCATGCGCGAGAAATGCAGCGTAAGCTGCTGCGGCAACGACTGCAGCTCATAGGTGACCAAGCCCGAGGCTTCGACGCGCACCAGACGATACAGTCCGGGTTCGGCTTCGGTGGTTTCGCGACCGGCGAGGGGGCGCAGGAAATCGCGGGCCTCGGCCGCCGTAGGAGCAACCTCGGCGCCGGCCATGCGCGCCGATTCCACGACATAGGATTGAAGCAGCTTGTCGCGGTAGCGGTCGAACAGGCCCGGCGAGGCGAACAGGTCGGCCCAGACAATTCGCCCGTTCAACGCCACCACAACGCCGACCGTGCCGCGGGGCAGCCGGCCGGCGAAATTCCGCGTCTGCTCGCCCAGCTTGTCTTGCACGGGCTTGGCCTCCATGGTTCGGGCGTAGGACGACGGTGGAGCGAAACCACCGGTGGCGGCGGCAGCCGGGGCGGCCATGATGGCCAGCCGTTGATTGGCCTGCGCCACTTCGTTCCAGACCTTCTGCTGGTCCTGGGCCTCGGTCACCTGCTTCCGCAATTGCGGATGGGCCATGGTTCGTGCCGACGAGAACTCGTGCGACGCGCCCTGCCAGCGCCCAGGCTCCACGCAGAAAACGCCCAGCGGAACCGGCTCACTGTGCGGCGGAACAATGCGTTCGCGGGCCACAACGCGGTCCTGCTTGCCGCCGCTGACCACTTCGCCGGCCAGCAACAGCAGCGGCCGGCCGGACAGATTCTGGATGGCCAGCTCGTTCACCCGGGCGGCTTCCGGAGGCAACGGTGTCGGCATGCGGGGGATGGGGCCGCGCCGGCCGGCCACCGGCGGCTCGCTGGGCCGCACCATCGCGCCGGTGCCGCGCAAGGCCCCGAGTTCTCCAACCTTCACCAAGCCCTTTGCCAGGCCTTCGTCCAGTGTCAGGTACTGGGAAGTATCCACCGCGCCGCCGTTCGAAACGGGAAAGACGGTCAGGGCGCCCACCCGGATGGGCTCATGGACCGTGAGCCGGGAAGCAAGGTCTTTGGAATCGGCACTCCTGGCGCTGAACAGCAGGGTGCCGGTAATGAATAGCGAGAACAGCAATCGCAACATCGTGGGAGTCCTCCTCGCCCTAAGAACGAAACGCCCGGCCGCTTCTTGCACGACGGACGAGGTTGTACTCAGGACTCAGCACTCACCACTGCCCTGAAAATTCCCGCGGCGGCGTCCCGCCGGCTGGTCCCTGCCACATCCCCCCGGCGCACCGGCGCAACATGCAAGGCCGGCCGGCGGGACGCCAGCGCTACAAGGGCTGCGTTGTGATACTGTACCCTTTCTCGAACTACGTTGAAGGAGCAGGACCGTGCGTATTTTGATTTTGTTGCTGGTGGGAGCCGGTGTGGCCCAGATGAGCGCCTGCACGCCGGGCAAGCAGCAGGGAGGGACGACGAGGATGAGGAAGCAGTTGTTTGGCCGCACGCCAGGCGGCGAAGCGGTGGATTTGTACACACTCGCCAACGCCAAAGGGCTGGAAGCGGCGATCACCAACTACGGCGGCATCGTGGTGTCGCTGCGCGTGCCCGATCGCGCCGGGAAGCTCGGGGACGTGGTTTTGGGCTTCGATACCCTGGACGGCTATCTGAAGGAGCACCCGTATTTCGGCGCCATCATCGGCCGCTACGGCAACCGCATCGGCAAGGCCAGGTTCACGCTGAACGGCGTCACCTACACGCTGGCCGCCAACAACGGCGAAAACCACCTGCACGGCGGGAAGAAGGGCTTCGACAAGGCGGTGTGGAAAGCCAGGGACGCCTCGGATGCCAACAGCGGCCGCCTGGAGCTTACCTACACCAGCGCCGACGGCGAGGAGGGCTACCCCGGCAACCTGGCGGTCGCCGTCACTTACTCGCTCGACGACAGCAACGAGCTGCGCATCGATTACCGGGCCACGACCGACAAGGACACGGTCGTGAACCTGACCAACCACTCCTACTTCAACCTGGCCGGCGAAGGACAGGGCGACATCCTCAACCATCGGGTGATGATCGCGGCCGACCGGTTTACGCCGGTCGATGCCGGGCTGATCCCCACCGGCGAGTTGCGGCCGGTGAAGGGCACGCCGCTGGATTTCACGCAGTCAACC
>JAPKYU010000236.1 GCA_026394175.1 Acidobacteriota bacterium
ACCCTTTCAGGGTCGAATACGATTTTCAACGGTTTCCAGGGGTGGCTACCCCTGGCTATCATCTTGATCCCCTTCGGGGATCTGCGCGGTATCCGCACTGAAATCGCGCTAAAGTAAGTGACATTGGGCGTCCCGCCGGCAGGGCCCGGGGGCCTGTGGGCAAACGGCACACCTTGGGTAATTAGCGCGCGGCAGGCGTCACATTATGAACGGCAAGACTATGAAGAAGCCACAGGGAAGTAGCCGGCGCCGCAACGCCGAAGGGGAACTCGCCCGGGAGTATCGCTTTGACTACAGCAAGTCGCGGCCGAATCGATTTGTTCGCCAGGCCGGTAAGGACGCCGTCGCAGTGGTTCTCGACCCTGACGTAGCCAAAGTGTTCGGCGACCCCGTGCGGGTGAATGCGCTCCTTCGCGCGGCAATCGCGGCCGTCGAAAAAGACCGCCCCCGACGAAGGCCCTGAACACGAGTCCTGCCAATACCTCAGCGATCAGGCGTCTTCCCAGTAGACCACCAGCATTGGGAAGCGATGGATATGGCCGCACCTGCATTCGGCCTCGCCCGGCAACCGGATTCGCGTCACACCCGTGGCCGGATCGGCGTCCCGCCGCAAGCATGTAGCGCCGGCGTCCCGCCGGTAATCGTCCTCCGGTCGCCGGTCGGTTACCGGCGAGACGCCGGCGCTACAACGGGCGCGCGAGACGCGCGCTGTCGAATTCCGGCGGCGGCGCTTGGTCCTGCTGCCGCTCACGTGCTGGAGGCCGGCGATCCCAACCCCAAACCTGGCGCCCGGCGGGAGACGGCCTTGAACCCGCTTGACGGGGCGGCAGAAGAACTATACAAATACTGAGACTTGCGCCGGATCTAAAAGGGCCCGGAAAGGTGGAATGCTGCGTGTCCAACCGCTCTTTGCTGGTGGTTATTTCCCTGGTGTTGGTGGGCAGTTCTGGCTGCTCCCAGCAGTCGGCCCGGCAGGCACGCGCGGCCGGCGAGGGGCGGGGCGGCAAGCCGCTGCCGGTCACCGCGACGCCGGCCAAACTTCAGTCGGAACGCCGCACCATTGAGGTCACGGGCACCCTGCTGGCTTATGAATCGGTGGTGGTCAGCTCGCAGTTGGACGGCGTAGTCTCAAAAATCCTGGCGGACCTGGGCGACCGCGTCCAGCAGGACAAGCCGCTGGCGGAGCTGGACCGCGCGGAATTCGAAATCCAGGTGAAGCAGGCGGCCGCGTCGCTGCAGCAGGCCATGGCGCGCCTGGGACTGAAATCGGGCGAAGACCCGCAATCGGTGGCCGAGGAGCACACCGTGGATGTCATGCGCGCCCAAGCGGCGCTGGATGAGGCGGGCATCCATTTCCGCCGGGTCAAGG
This sequence comes from Acidobacteriota bacterium, assembly GCA_026394175.1. GTDB lineage: Bacteria > Acidobacteriota > Terriglobia > JAJPHL01 > JAPKYU01 > JAPKYU01. The sequence goes on from JAPKYU010000236.1 coordinate 1,370, forward strand.
ACCTGCACGAGCTGCAGATCGGAACGCAGCAGGCCGTGGACCAGGCCGACGCCGCCCTGAAAACGGCGCAGGCCAATTACCGCGCTTCCATCGACCAGGTGCGCACGCTGAAGGCGCAGATCGAGCAGTACCGCGCCGCGCTCGAACTGGCCAAGAAGAAACTCAACGACACGGTGCTGCGGGCGCCTTTTGCCGGCGACGTGCAGCAGCGCTTCATCTCGCCGGGCCAGTACCTCAAGGTGCAGGAGCGCGCCTTCTCGCTGGTCCAGACCAACCCGCTGCGGCTGCGCGCCGAGGTGGCCGAGCGCTTCGTTCGCTCCATTCGCGAGGGCCAGGAAGTGAAGCTGAGCGTGGAAGGGCTGAAGGACAGTTTCACGGCCCGCATCACGCGCGTCAGCCCCGCCGTCACCGAGCAGTCGCGCACGCTGCTGGTGGAAGCGGTGGTGGACAACAGCCGGCGGTTGCTGCGGCCGGGCCTGTTCGCCCGCGCTTTGATCGTGTCCGACCACATGGAGAACGTGCTGCTGGCGCCGGCTTCGGCGGTCATCAATTATTACGGCATCAACAAGGTCTTCTCCATCGCCGAAGGCACGGTGCGCGAATGCCCGGTGAAGCTGGGAGACCGCTTTGGCGAGAATTTTGAAATCCTGGACGGCATCCAGCGGGGAGAATTGCTGGCCACCTCGAACCTGGAGAAGCTGACGGTGGGTACGGCGGTCCAGGTCACAAGCAAGTAGGTCCAAGGTCCCAGGTCCCAGGTCCAAGGTCTGCAAGTCCCCCCTTGGACGTTGGACGTTGGACCTTGGACCTTGGACCCTTCATGAAACTAGCGGCAATCTGTGTTCGGCACCCGGTATTCGCCACCATGCTCACCGGCTGCCTGCTGGTGCTGGGCTCCATCTCCTTCGGCGAGATCGGCGTGGACCTGTACCCCAAGGTCGATTTCCCGACGGTCAGCATCACCACCATGCTGGCCGGCGCCGGCCCCGAGGAAATCGAGACCACGGTCACCAAGCCCATCGAGGAAGCGGTCAATACCGTCAACGGCATCGACGAGCTGACCTCGACCACCATCGAGGGCATTTCGCGGGTGCGCGTGATGTTTGCGCTGGAGCGCGACCCGGAGGTGGCGGCGCAGGACGTGCGCGACCGCGTGTCGGCCATCATCGGACAACTCCCGCCGGAAATCGAGCCGCCCATCATCGAGAAAATGGACCCCGACGCCTCGCCGATCATGTCGGTGACGGTTTCCTCGCCCTCCCGCGACCTGCGCGAGATCACGGAGATCGCCGACAAGCAGATCAAGCAGCGGCTGGAGACGGTGAACGGCATCGGGCAGGTGCTGATCGTGGGCGGACGCCGCCGCGAGATCCACGTGGAGTTGGACGGCGAGAAGCTGGATTCCTACGGCATCACCATCGACCAGGTGCGGCAGGCGCTGATGCGCGAGAATGTGGAAACGCCCGGCGGCAAGATCGAGCAGGGCAAGTCGGAGATGTCGCTGCGGGTCATGGGCCGGGTGGACGTGCCGCGCGAGTTCGGCCAGATCATCGTCTTGCGGCGCGGCGACGCCCTGGTCCGCATCTCCGACCTGGGCCGGGTCGAGGACGGCTACGAGCAGCCCGTCCGCAGCCTCTCGCGGCTCGACGACCGCGACGCCGTCACCCTGCTGATCCGCAAGCAGTCGGGCACCAACACCCTGAAGATCATCGAGCTGTGCAAGGCGCACATCGAGCGCATCAAGCCGCTGCTGCCGCCCGATCTCCAGCTCCAGGTCATCCGCGACCAGTCCATCTTCATCAACGCCTCGGTGCACGCCATCGAGGAGCACCTGATCCTGGGAAGCATCCTGGCCAGCCTGGTGGTGCTGCTGTTCATGCGCAACCTGCGCACCACGCTGATCGCCGCCGTGGCCGTCCCCACCTCGCTGGTCTCCACCTTCTTCCTGATGCGGGTGATGGACTTCACCATCAACAGCTACACCATGCTGGCGCTGATGCTGTCGGTGGGCATCGTCATCGACGACGCCATCGTGGTGCTGGAGAACATTTTCCGCTACATCGAGGAGAAGGACTACGCGCCGGCCGAAGCGGCCATCGCCGCCACCAAGGAGATCGCCATGGCGGTGATGGCCACCACCCTCTCGCTGGTGGTGATCTTCGTCCCCATCGCCTTCCTGAGCGGCATTTCCGGCAAGTTCCTGCACAGCTTCGGCATCACCATGTCGTTCGCCATCATGGTGTCGATGTTCGTCAGCTTCACGCTGACGCCCATGATGTGCTCGGTGTTCATCAAGCCCATGGCCAAGCGGGTGGCGGCGCAGGACCTGGCGGCGCACCAGGCGCGCCTCGCGGGCGGCCATAGGATCTCCAAGCAAACCGGCTTCTATGCCTTCATCGACCGCCACTATACCCGCATGCTGGAGTGGTCGATGGCGCACCGGGCGGCGCTGGTGTGCCTCGCCGGCCTCATCTTCATTTCCATGTTCCCGGTGTACCAGAAGATCGGGAAGGAATACATCCCGCGCGACGACCAGGACGAATTCTCGATCGGCGTCAAGACGCCCGAGGGCACGTCCATTGAAGGGACCACCGCGGTCCTGAAGAGCATAGAAGCGCGGGTGTGGAAGCTGCGGGGAGTGAAGCACGTGCTGGCCTCGATCAACTCCTCGCGCCGCGCCTCGGTGACCGACGCCGACATCTACGTCCGCCTGGTCCCGCTCTCGGAGCGCACCTTCAACTGGCTGAACCCGGTGCACCTCTACCGCTACCTGACGGCGGAGCACCCGGAGCAGAAGTTCTACACGCAGTTCGAAGTGATGGCTGACGCGCGGCGCATGCTGCGCGCCTTCCCGGGCATTCGCACCGGCGTCGCCACCATCAGCGGGCTGGGCACGGGCGGGCGCGGCGGCGGCGAGATCGAGTTCAACATCCGCGGCCCGGACCTGGCCCAACTCTCCGTCATCTCCAACCAGATCATGGCCGAAATGAAGAAGGCGCCGGGGCTGACCGACGTGGACAGCACCATCAACCTGGGCTATCCGGAGCTGCGGGTGCGCGTGGACCGCGACAAGGCGGCCGACCTGGGCGTGCGCGTGGGCGACGTGGCCTCCGCCCTGCGCACCATGATCAGCGGCGAGGAGCGCCTCACCCGCTTCAAGGACCTCGACGACCAGTACGAAGTCCGGCTGCGCGTTCATGCCAGCAACCGCCGCAACGCCGACTCCATTGCCCAGCTCATGATTCCCTCCTCCCGCCTGGGCCAGGTGCACCTGGAAAACGTCGCCACCCTGTATCGCGACCTGGGCCCGGCCGAGATCAATCGCTACAACCGCGCCCGCCAGATCTCGGTTTCCTGCAACCTGGAAACCTGGAAGCCGATGGGTGCGGCCGTCGCCGACGTGAAGAACGTGATTGAATCCGTCGGCCTGCCGGCCGGCTACGACTACCGCGTGGCGGGCCGCGCGCGCCGGCTGGAAGAGACCATGCGCGACTTCGCCAAGGCCTTCCTGCTCTCGCTGGTCTTCATGTACATGATCCTGGCCTCGCAGTTCGACAGCTTCGTCCATCCCATCACCATCATGTCGTCGATCCCCATGTGCATCCCCTTCGCGCTGCTGTCGCTGATGGCTACCGGGCGGACGCTGAACATGCGCAGCGCCCTGGGCATCCTGCTGCTGTTCGGGATCGTGAAGAAGAACGGGATACTGCAGGTGGACTTCACCAACGTGCTGCGGCGCAAGGGAATGCCACGCTACCAGGCCATCATCGAGGCCAACCGCACCCGCCTGCGGCCCATCCTGATGACCACCATCTCGATCATCGCCGGCCTGATCCCCGCCGCCTTGAGCAAGGGCCCGGGCTCGGCGCAGAATACGGCCATCGCCATCTCGGTGATCGGCGGACAGACGTTCTGCCTGCTGTTGACGCTGCTGCTGACGCCGGTGCTGTATTCGCTGTTCGACGACGTGGCGCAATTGTTCCGCCGCTCGCCGGAAAAGGCCCCCGCCGCCGCCCCCGGCGACTGAATGCGGGGTGCTGCCGCAAAACCGTTTTCTCAACGCAGAGACGCGGAGAGCGCCGAGGCACGCAGAGGGCAATTATTCTCTGCGTTTTCTCTGCGTCCTCGGCGCCTCTGCGTTGAAGGTTTGGATGCGGCGTCCGCCGCGCTGTGTCGCTGTGGCGATTTCAGCCGTCAAGGCGTACCATACGGCCATGCGCGCCAACTTCCTTCTGGCTTTGCCTCTCGTCACGAGCTGCTCGCTCTGCTGTTTCGCCCAGTTCGAGACCGCGGCGGTGCTGGGTACGGTGCGCGATCCGTCCGGCCTGGTGATTCCCAACGCCAAGATCACACTCCGCAACGTGAATACGGGCATCACCGCCACGGCGCGGACCGACGCCACCGGCAACTTCGAATTCCTGACGGTCAAGATCGGCGACTACCGGGTGAGCGTGGAGGCGGCGGGGTTCGCCCCGCTCACTACCGACACGTTTAACGTGGCGGTCAACGCGCGCCAGCGCGTCGATCTCACCATGCACATCGGCCCAACCACGCAAACGCTGAC
>JAPKYU010000679.1 GCA_026394175.1 Acidobacteriota bacterium
AGCCCAAAGAAGCCAAGCGCAACGACCTGTTCGCCAGCAGGTGCTTTCTGCCGGAGGAGCGGCGGGACGTGCTGATCTGCCCCGCCGGCCGGGAGTTGACCTTCCGTCGGGTAGTCGAGTGCAGCAGCGGCAGCTATCGGGTGTACACGGCGCAGAACTGCCGGAACTGTTCGTTCTACGCCGAATGCGTGAAGGTAAAGAGCAAGCGGGGCCGGAGTGTGCAAGTGAGCGTAGTGGCCGCCGAGCGGGAGGGGATGCGCCAGAAGCTGAAGACGCCGGAAGGGAAGGCGCTCTACCAACTGCGCCAGCAGACGGTGGAGAGGGTGATCGGCCGGCTCAAGGTCGGCCTGGGGTTGGACCGATTTGGGCTGGCGGGGGTGGGCGGAGCCGGTGCGGAGTGGTGGCTGGTCTGCGCCGCCCACAATCTGCTGACCTACCTGCGGAAAGGGGCCGCCGCCGCTAATAAAGCGGCCCGCCGTCTTTTCGACCGCCTGGCAAGTCCGGTCACCGGCCCATTCCGATGGTTTTTCAACCCTTGTCGTCATATCGGCGCGGCCTTTTCGGCAGCCTAGCTGGCAACGGAAAATTCGTTTTGCGACGGCCTGCTTGCAGGCTGTTGCAAAACTTTTTCTTCGCGATGATAATTAGCAAGGAATCGCATGGTCGCTGTCGAAGGCCCGATAATGGAGGCTTTGCGATGGCGAATTTCAAGCAGATGCCGATGGCGCCGACCCAGGTGGTGATGTTTCCGGTCAGTATCGAGGATTCCCTCCCGCCGGATTGCGATGTGCGTCTGGTGGGGGAGGCGATGGAGGCGCTGGACTGGCGCGTCTTTGAAGCCAGCTATGCCGACACGGGCTGTCCGGCTTACCCGCCGAAGGTGATGTGCAAGATTCTGGTGTATGGCTACTCCAAGGGGATTCGTTCCAGCCGCGCCCTGGAGGAGGCGGCAAAGCACGACCGGCGCTACATCTGGCTGGCGGGGGGTCTCCAGCCGGACCACAGCACCCTCGCCCGCTTCCGCAAGGAGCATGAGGCCTGGTTCAAGCAGGTATATCGGGCCACCGTCCGGTTGTGTACCGAGGCCGGGCTGGTGCTGCTGAATACGGTGGCCACCGATGGCTCGAAGATCCCCGCTCGGGCTTCCAAGCGGGCTCTCTACGACACCACGCGACTGGCCAAGGAGATGGCGGCGATCGACCAGATTCTGGCGGAGGCGGAGGCGGCGGACCGGGCCGAGGAGGAGCTTTATGGAGAGGGCACTAACGGCAAACTTCCCCAGCAGTTGGTCGATGCCAAGCGGCGCCGGGATAAGCTGGCCGAGATTGCGGGGCGGCTGGCTGAAAGCGGGCGCAAGAGCGTGGCGGCCAGCGAGGCCGACTGCCGAGTGATGAAGACCACCCAGGGGCTGCGCCCATCCTACAACGCCCAGCTCACGGTGGACACCGCCAGCGGAGTGATCGTGGCCGCCGAACTGACCCAGCAGGAGACCGATAACGGACAATTGGCCGAGCAGTTGGAGCAGGTGGCGGAGAATGTGGGCTGCCGGCCGGATGTGGTGCTGGCCGATACTGGATATAGCGATGAAGG
>JAPKYU010000654.1 GCA_026394175.1 Acidobacteriota bacterium
CCCACAGCCCCTACTACTACTGGTTTTCTCTCTTGAAACCAAACACCAGAAACCCAAAACCGGACAGATCGTGTGCTACTAAAACCGGACATCTTGACTTGCTACGAACAGGCCGTAGGCCATCCTGTGATCGGCGTTGACCCACAGCCTGCAGCCCACAGCCTACAGCCGAAGCCGTCAGGTTCTGACTTTCAGCAGCAGGTAGACGCCGGTCAGCCCGAACAGCACGTCCGGCGCCCAGGCGGCCATGGCCGGCGGCAGTTGGCTGATGTTCCCCATGTTTTCGAACAGGTTGGCGACGGTCCAATAGATGATGGCGATGCCGATGCTCACGGCGATGCCGGCCAGGGCCCCGCGCTGCCCCACCGTGAAAGCGAACGGGACGGCGATCAGGGCCATGATCAGCGCGAACAGCGGGAAGGAAAACTTCTTGTGGAACTGGACGGAAAGCTTGACGACGTCGAAGCCGCTCTGATGCAGGTCGTCCACATAGCGCTTCAGTTCCTGGTAATTCATCTCGATCGACTGCCTCACCTCTTTCTTGAAGTAAGCGGGCCTTTCCTCAAGATACGGAAAGGCTTCGACCGCGAAGCGATGGAAGCCCGTCACCTGGATGCCGTTCACCTCCCGCACCCAGCCGTTCTCCAGCACCCAACTGTTGACGCGCGGCTCCCAGCGGGCCCGGTCGGCCGAGATGCGCCGGCGCAACTGAAAGGTGTGCGGGTCCAGATCGAACACGCTCACCTGGCCCATCACGTTTTCCGAGGGCTCAAAGAAGTTGTAGTAGTAGATCCGTGAGTGCTGGCCGAAAATCCATTTGCGCTCCGGGCGCAGATAGGTCTGCGGCGGGCGGCCCTTGATCTGGCTGCGCAGCGCTTCCTGCTTCTTGTTGGCGGCCGGCAGATAGAAATGGTCGAAGGCGAACAGGGCCCCGCTCAGGGCGGCCGCGGCCACAAACACCGGCAGGCTGACCCGGTACAGGCTTACGCCGCTGGCCTTCATGGCCGTGAACTCATTGCGCTTGGTGAGCATGCCGAAGTTGGCGAGCACCGCCACCAGCACGCTGATCGGCGCCACCACGTAAATCAACTGGGGCGCCAGGAACAGGAAATAGGTGGCGATGGTGCTCCAGGGAGCGCGATAGCGGTAGATGTCGTTCAGCAGGTCGAAGAAGGTGATGATCTCGGCCATCATCAGGAAAGCCGCCAGCACCACCAGGAAGTAAAAGATGAAGCCGCGAAGCACGTAGCCGTCCAGCAGTTGCGGAGAAGGGAAGCGGAATCGGCCGGAGGCGACGGCGCCGGTCACCTGCCCTTCCCAATGCTGAAAGCGGGTGATGCGCGACTGCAGGTAAGCCCGGGCGCGGAACAGCCAGGTGGCCAGGGTGTGTTCCCGATCGACGCGGAACAGCAGCAAAACGCCGAACACGAAAAAGCAGCCATCGGCCATCCACACGGCGCGGCCGGGACTGAGGCGCCCCTGGCGCGCCATGCTGATGCCGGCCACGAACAGCATGTAATAGGCAAACACCAGCAGGACGGTGAGAACCACGCCGGCCGACTTGCCGCCCCGCCGCGACGACAGCCCCAGCGGAATGCCCACCAGCGCCAGCACCAGGCAGGCGGCCGGCAGCGCCAGCCGGCGGTGCAGCTCAATCCGCCCCGGCGGGCGGTCCGGGTGTCCGAAGGGCAGCGCCAGCAGCTCGCTGGTATAGCGCTCGGTGAAGGGTTTGGCGCGCGTTTCGGGCGGGACCGGCAGAGAGACCGGCACGTCGCTCTCGCTGAACCGCGAGATCAGGTACTCGTCCGGGTTAGGGCGCACTTCGTGGCTGCTGCCGTTCACCAGGTGCAGTTGCAGCCGGTTGCCCGCCGGGTCGGGAAGAACGGTGGCGCGCTCGGCGAAGGTCACCTTGGGCCCCTCGCTTGCCGACAGGTCGGCCAGGAAGACGCCGCGCCAGTCGTTGCCTTCGCCCCGCACGTCACTCACGTAAAGAACCAGGTTGGTGAAACTCTCTTCGAAGACGCGCGGCTGGATTTCGGCGGAAATTTGCGAGGCCGCCAGTTGGTTTTGAATGCGGACCATCTCCCGCACGGCGCGGGGCGCCACCCACACCGAGGTGAACGCCGCCAGGGCCGTTCCGAACAGGGCGAAGCCGGCCACCGGCACCACGAACTGGCGGACGCTCAGCCCCGCGGCGCGCACCGCCGTCACTTCGCCGTCGCTGGCCATGCGGCTCAGCCCGATCAGGATCCCGACCAGCACGGCCATGGGGATGGTGAGCGAAAATGTGGCCGGTAGCGTCAGCAGGAACAGCCAGGAAACCAGCCCGCCGGAAGCCGACTTGCGCACCAGCAGCTCCAGCAGGCGCCCCACGTCCCGCGCAAACAGCACGAAGGTAAACAGCACCAGCCCCAGCAGCGCGTGCTTCAGGATCTCCCTGAGAATGTACCGGGTGAGAATCCGCATCGGCTAAGCGGCATTCTACCACGCGGGGGCCGGCCGCCGCGGGACGATACCCTCGTCGACGCGCTCGATGACGTAGGGGAAGAAAGGGTTCGACGACACCCGCAGCAGCGCGTCCAGGCTCACG
>JAPKYU010000697.1 GCA_026394175.1 Acidobacteriota bacterium
AAAAGTACGTCAAGGGTGCGCTTCGCTCGCCCTTCGTCATGGCCGCCAGCCTGATCGTGGTGGCGCTGGTGATGGCTTACGGCGAGCGCATCGCCCGCCTCACGCGCGGCCTGAAGGATATGCGGCTGGGCGACAGCCTGCTGGTGGGCTGCGCGCAGGCCGTGGCGCTGATTCCCGGTGTTTCGCGCTCCGGCATCACCATCACGGCCGCGCTGGTGCGGGATTACCGGCGCGATTCAGCCGCGCGCTTCTCCTTCCTGCTGGCCACTCCCGTGGTGGCGGGCGCGGCCGCCGTCGAGGGCTGGCACCTGCTCCGCCACGGCATTCCGGCCGACATGCGCCTGCCGTTTCTGGCCGGGGTGCTGGTGGCCGCCCTGGCGGGTTATGCGGTGATAGAGTTCCTTATCCGGTACCTCCAGACCCGCACATTGAAGATTTTTATTTACTACCGCCTGGTGTTTGGGCTTATCATTTTGACACTGGCGATTTTTTCCTCGGCTCCATAATTGGAACCGACACCGGGGAGCCGCAGATTCGAAGAGCTGCAGGCGTTCGTTTACGGCGCGGGGGCGTTGTTGTCTGTGCTGGCGCTGGCCTCCTTCGACCCCTTCGATCCCTCGCTGAACTCCGCCGCGGCCTCCGTTCAACCCGTCCGTAACCTGATCGGCCTGGCCGGAGCCTACACTGCGGACCTTCTGCTGCAAGTCTTTGGCCTGACGGCGTTTTTGATCCCCGTCGGGCTCGGGGTGCTGTGCTGGCGGAGGGCCTGGGCCAAGCCGGTGGAGAGCCGGTGGGCGCGAGCCGCCGGCGCCCTGATGCTGGCCGGCTCATTGGCCACGGCGCTGGCGCTGCCGGCGGTGTTCGGCAAGTGGCTTTGGCGCTGGAAAGGCGCGGCGTCGCCCGGCGGGCTGGCCGGGAGCCTGCTGGCCTCCGGCGCTCTACGCCTGCTGAACCTCACCGGCACGCTGATCGCGCTGGCCTTGATCCTGGTGGCGGCGCTTTACCTGCTGACCGCGTTTTCCTTCGCGCACGTCCGGGCGCCCTTCCAGCGCCTGGCGGCCTGGCGCGAGCGCTGGCGGGTGCGCCGCGAAGAGCGCCGCAAGGCAAAAGACCGGGCCAGGCTCGAGAAACTCCGGGCCAAGGGCCGGCTGCCGGTGGTGCAGCGAAGTGCCACGGGCTTCCCGCCTGTAGCGGCCAGTGGCCCAGGCCTTCAGCCCGCGCCGGCCCCGCCACCCCTGGCCACCGAACCCGGCGACGGAGCGCCGTTTGACGCTGCCGACGAAATGGACGATGTGCCGGTCCACCTGCCCCCGCCGACCCCGCCTCCGCCCAAGCGCCAACCCGCCAGCAAGGCCATGGGCGGATTCAAGCTGCCGCCGGTCAGCCTGCTGCGCGAGCCCGATCCCAGCGAAGGCATCGACGAGGATGAACTGAAACGCCAGGCCACCGTGCTCAAGATGAAGTGCGACGAGTTTGGCGTGGCCGGCGCCGTCACCCAGATCAACCCCGGCCCGGTGGTCACCACCTATGAGTTCAAGCCCGAGGCGGGCATCAAGTACAGCCGCGTCACCAACCTGGTGGACGATCTGTGCCTGGCGCTGCAGGCCGAGTCCATCCTCATCGAACGCATCCCGGGCAAATCGACGGTGGGCGTGGAGGTGCCGAATCACCACCGGGCCACCATTTACCTGCGCGAGATCATCGAAAGCCAGGAGTTCGCGGCTTCCCCCTCGCGCCTGACGATGAGCCTGGGCAAAGACATCAACGGCCGCACCCGCATCGCCGACCTGGCGACCATGCCCCACCTGCTGATCGCCGGCGCCACCGGCACGGGCAAGAGCGTGGCCATCAATTCCTTCATCGTCTCCTTCCTCTATAAGGCGACGCCCGAGCAGGTGCGGTTCATCCTGGTCGATCCCAAGCGGCTGGAGCTGGGCCTCTACGACGGTGTGCCGCACCTGATGACGCCCATCATCACCGAGCCCAAGCTGGCGGCCAACGCCCTGCGTAACGCGGTCAAGGAAATGGAGCGGCGGCTCAAGCTGCTGGCCGAACACGGGGTGCGCAACATCGAGCAGTTCAACCGGCGCTTCGACCGGCCGGGCACGCTCAGCCTGTTCGACCAGGAGGCCGGGCAGCAGCGTCCTCTGCCCTACATCGTGATCGTCATCGACGAGCTGGCGGACCTGATGTTGATGGATTCGCACAACGTCGAGGGGGCCATCACGCGCCTGGCGCAAATGGCCCGGGCCGTCGGCATTCACCTGATCCTGGCCACGCAGCGGCCCAGCGTCGATGTGATCACCGGCCTGATCAAGGCCAATTTCCCCGCCCGCATCTCGTTCCGGGTGGCCACCAAGGTGGATTCCCGCACCATCCTGGACAGCAACGGCGCCGAAGCGCTGCTGGGCCGCGGCGACATGCTCTACCTGCCGGCCGGCTCCGCGCGCCTGCTGCGCGTCCATGGGGGATTGGTTTCCGAGAAAGAGATTACCCATATCGTCGATTTTTGGCGGACGCAGTCGAAGCCCGACTACGAGACCGAATACCTGGCGCCGCCGGCCGATGCAGAGGAACTGATCGAGGGGTCGGATGGCGACGAGGTCACCGGGGACGACGATCCGATGTTCGACGAGGCCGTGCGCGTGGTCCTGGAGATGGGCAAGGCTTCCACTTCCATTCTTCAGCGCCGCCTGCGGCTGGGGTACGGCCGCGCCGCCCGCCTGCTGGACATCATGCAGCGCGACGGCATCATCGGTCCACCCGACGGCGCCAAACCCCGCGAGGTGCTGAAGCGTCCCGACTGGTTTGCCGAAGTCGATCAGCAACTCCGCTAATCAACGCCGCAACCGATCCGCAGATTACGCAGATTACACGGATTAAGATCCAATTCCGGAATCCGCGGCATCTGCGTAATCTGCGGATCGGTTGCGGTTGTGCTAGTCCGGGTTTATCTGTGTTCATCCGCGTTCATTTGTGGTGAAATATCTCGCAAGGAGAATTCCCATGAAAAGAGCTGCTTTGGTTTTCCTGGTGGTGCTGGCGCTGGCCGCATTGGCGGCAGCGCAGACCAAGTTTTCCGGCGCGGGGCAATGTGGCAAGGTTGAGAAAGAGTACAAGATTGAGGTGGGCGACCGGCCTGGCCACGCCTTCACGATCGCCCAGGGGAAGTGTACCTATACCAAGGGAGAGATCGCGGGAATTCAAGTCAAGGAAGAGGTGTGGACGGGCTCTGGTGAACTCAGTGGGAACACCATTCGCGTGCGGTTCTCGAGCTTTCTCGCCTTGACCAACGGAGAGAAAGCGTACGTCCGCGGCGACGGCACAACGACTCTGAAGGACGGGGTGCCCCAGACCGAGGAAGGCAAGTGGACTTATGCCGGCGGCGCCGGCAAGCTCAAGGGCCTCAAGGGAAAGGGGACCTACAAAGTCAAGTACGCCGCCGATGGCACCTCCACCTTCGAGGCTGAGGGCGAGTACGAGCTTCCCAAGTAGGTGACAACTCGTACCGCCGGCGTCTCGCCCAATGTCACTTACTTTGGCGCGATTTCAGCACGGATACCGCGCAGATCCCCGAAGGGGATCAAGATGATAGCCAGGGGTAGTCACCCCTGGAAAGCGTTGAAAATCGTATTCGACCCTGAAAGGGTCGGACAAAGCTGCGGTTTTCTTCAACCCTTTCAGGGTTGAACGGTTATGCGGTTGGAACCAGGGGTGATTACCCCTGGCTATCTTATTGATCCCGCTCCGCGGGATCGGGCCGCAGGGGCCCGTGAGCAGCAAGCTAAAGTAAGTGACATTGGGCGTCTCGCCGGCCCCCCGTCTTGCAACCGCGGCTCTGCTGGTTCCGTCCCGCCCTGCGGGATGGCCAGAGTTTATCTGCGTCCCATTCAAATCAGGCGGGCCTGTTGCATAATCGCCTTGTGGCCTGCCAGATTGGCGATCTGAACGAGGGGCAGACGGCCCTGGACCTGGGCTGCGGCTCGGGCAGCGCGGCGTACGCAAGAGCGCGCTGCCGGATTGTGGCCGTCGATGTGCACCGCCCCGCAACACTTCCCCGCCCCGCGCGCGGCGGCTTCGCGCAGGCCGATGCCGCGCGCCTGCCGTTGCCGGATTCTTCCTGCGACCTGGCGCTGGCTTCCCATTCCCTCGAGCACATC
>JAPKYU010000546.1 GCA_026394175.1 Acidobacteriota bacterium
TCCCTCGCTGCCGCCGCGGGGAACTGGGACGCCGGGACCAAGACCGATTTCATCAGCCAGGCGTTCAGCGCCAGCCTGGGCGATTTGCTCAAGCGTCCTTCGACGATTGCCGGCTCTATCGGCAGCATCATCGGCGGAAAGACCGGAGCCGTCGCGGGCGCGGCAACCGCCGGCGCGATATATGGCGCACACGGAGCGGGCTTCGGCATTGCCGGTCTGGGCACAGTCGCCGGCGGCCTGCTCGGCGGCGCCCTGACGGGCGGCTTGGCAGCCGCGCTTCTTTTTGGATTGCCCAAGCTGTTTTCGCACGGGCAAACGCCGGCCGAACGGGCAGCGGAAATCGACCGGATTCTGGAAGGGCAGCGGTTCTCTCTTCCCGAGCCGCTGGAACGCGAGGTAGGCTTCGGGCGGGAGGGCTTCGGAGCGGTGGACTACGGCATTGGCAACGTGCCGCGAATCGCGCCGCAAATGCAGGTGAATGTGAGCGTGAGCGCCATGGACTCGAGTTCGTTTCTCGACCGCGCGCCGGACATCGCCGATGCCGTCCGGCGCGCCATGCTCGACATGCACCCCATCAACATGCTGGTGCGCGAAGCGTACTAACAGGCCGTAGGCCGTGGGCTGTGGGCAGCAGGAAGAACTGACTGCCGCCGTGCCCACAGCCTACAGCCCACGGCCCACAGCCTACTATGCCCGGCACTTTCCCAACCCTCAGCACCGGCGCCATCGCGCAATACCCGCTGATGCGCGAACTGCACCTGGGCGCTGAGGCGCTGCGGTTTCTGGACGGAAGCGCCCAGGCCTACCGCAATCAGGCAGCGGCGCGCCAGCGGTGGGTGATCGACCTGGCGCTTCTCAACGAGACGGAAGTGGGCACGCTCAGGGAGTTCTTCGAGGAGCAAAAGGGAGCCTGGGGAACGTTCCGCTTTACCGATCCGTGGACGGGTGCCACGTTTACTTCGTGCTCGTTTGACGACGACATCTTCCCGGAGCGCCAGGAGGGGGAAGGTCGCAATGCGGCCCGCCTAGTGATTCGAGCGTGATCAGGAGTCAGGAGTCAGTAGAGGTACTTGCAGAATTCGGTTGTCGCTCAGCGTTGAACCGCGGCACCCTTTTCCGTAGCCCAAGCCTGAAGGGCTACGGAAAAAGGGTACCACTCGAATTTTGCAGGTACCTCTCCTGACTCCTTTCGAAAGCCCATAGGCAGATGCCGAAGGTTCTGTCCATTCGCGGCGATTTTCCGATCGCCAGGGAAGCGTGTTTCCTGACGCGCCGGAACTGCCTGGATGATGGGACGGAATACCGCACACCGGAACAGGCGGCGCCCCTTTATCGCTGGGAAATCGACCTGGGCGGGCGCAGTGACGCGGAACTGCGGGAACTGGAAGACTCATTCCTGGTGCTCGGCGGACCGTACGAAAGCTTCGTTTTCCTCGATCCACTGGCCAACCTGCTTAAATGGAGCGAGGATTTCAGCCAGGCTGTCTGGACAAAGTCGCATCCGGGCGATCTGACGGTGGTCGCGGGCCTTGCCGACCCGCTGGGCGGGAACGGCGGCCGCACCCTCATCAACTATGGGCCGGTGGCAAATTCTATCAGCCAGCAACTGGACGCCTCCCCGGCCGGACGTCAATTCACAGCCAGCATCTGGCTCCGGTCCGGCACGCCCGCGCCGGTCCAGCTCGTTTTGCACGACGGGGGAGCAGAGAGCCACTCGCTGGCGATTCTCCCCAGCTCGAGCTGGCGCCGCTACTGGCTGACCGCCGGTTTCGGCGCGGAAGCGGGAAGCAAGACGGTGTTTCGATTCGACGTGCCCGCTTTGGGCACACTGGAAGCGTTCGGCGCGCAGTTGATGGCGCTCCCATCGCCGGCCCCTTATTCGCGCACGACCACGGTCTCCGGATTTCATCCCCATTGTCGTTTCGCCAATGACGTTTTCTCTCACCGCCTGGCCGCTTTCGGCCAGAACGATTTGCGCTTGTCGATCGTCGAATTCGCGTGACCAGAGGGTCGCAACCTGAATGCTGGACCCCATCGCCATCCAGAAAGAAAAGGAACTGGCCGAGACGCCGCTGTTGTTGCTCGACCTGACGTTCGGCGACGATGCGGTTTACCGGTGGGCCACGCACGCGGTGGAGCGCGGCGGCTGCCAGTACGAAGCGCGCGTTCTGCGCCACAACTTTTTCGAAATTCAGGCCATGAGCGAGCAAGGGACCGACCGCATTCCGCGCCTGACCGTGGTCCTGGCCAACGCCGACAGTCAGATGTCGCAACTGGAGCAGGGCAGGGGCTTCAAAGGCGCGGAACTGACCGCCACGCTGGTGTTCTACGACCTGGCGGCCGGGCAGGCGGGACCCGATTCCCTGGTGGTCTTTTCCGGCTACTGCAATCCGCCGGAAGAGATCACGGATCTCCAGCTTAAGGTCACGGCGGTGAACCGTATGAACCTGCAGCGGGTGATCCTGCCGCCGGTGAAGCTGCAGCGGCGCTGCCCATGGCGGTTCCCTACGACGGCGAGCGAAAGGCAGGAGGCGGCCTCCGACCCCCATTCGCCGTTCTACCCCTGCGGCTACTCGCCGGATGTGGCGGGGGGCTGCGGGCGGTTCGCGTCGCCAAACCAGTGCTTTTCGTGGTGCGGATACAACCGGCAGGCGTGCATCGAGCGGGGCATGTTCAACCACGATGCGGGCGCCAGCCTGGCCGCGCCCGCCGCGGCCGGCGCCAGCAGTATCCTGGTGACCGCCGACTTGGCCGAAGCGGGACAGGCAGTTGACGTCGGAGGCGGCGCCGATCCGCAAATCTACTTCTCGGCCATGGAGGAAGTGCAGATCACGGGGAAACAGGGCAACCTGTTGTTTATCTCTCCGCCGTTGCGCAGGTCGCACGCGGCGGGGGAGGCGGTCGGCCGCCCTACCCGGCGTTTCGGCGGCATGGAATACGTGCCCGAGGCGATCGACGTTCGCCCCTTCGGTTCGCCTTTCTCTGTCAAGTCGCCGGTCTACGGGGCGGCCGCCCGCTACAACGACCACATCCCGCTGGTTTACGGCACGGCCTGGATCGAGCCGGTCGTCACCGTGCTCCGAAACGACGGCAACCTGACCCGCATGGAGGCCATCGTTTCGCTGGGCCGCATCTCGGGCATCCTGCGGGTGGTGGTCAACGACCTTGAGATTCCGTCAGCCATAGCCGGTCGCAACATGACCGGTTCCGGCTGGTACACGCTGGTTTCCGACGGCGGGCCCTGGGGCGGGTTCGACCTGAACTTCACCGACCGGCAGGGCAACCCCCAAGGCGACCCCTACGGCTCCATCGCCTACCTCTCGATCGTCGTCCCCAACCAGGTGAACGACGGCAAATCGGTTCCGCGCGTTCATGCGCTCGTCAATGGCAGATTGCTGGAAACCTTTTCCATCGCCGGGCAATCGCTGGGCTACAGCTTCACCAACAACACCGCCTGGGTGCTGCTGGACCTGCTGAAACTGGCTTCTTGGGAAACCGGCCAGGTGGACCCGGCCAGCTTCGCGCGCGCCGCGACATTCTGCGGCGAGCTGATACCGGCGACCGACAACGAGGGCAATCCCATCAGCGTGCCCCGCTTCCAGTGCAATCTGGTGCTGCGGCAGCGCCGGAACGCCGCGGAAGCAATCCAGGGCGTGAGAAGCAACGCGCGGCTCTATTTCACGTATTCCACCTCCGGCAAACTGCAGGCGGGTGTCGAGAACACAATCGCGCTGGAGCAGGCAACCCTGCCGTACGGCTCCAACGCCACTGTCCCGGTGGCCGGCGGCTGGCCGGCGTATGTTTATTCGGAAACCAACGGCACCATCGTCCGGCGGGCGGATGGCTCCTCCAGCGTTCGGGTGTCTCGCCGCCCGATCAGCGACACGCCCAATCGCCTGGCGTTCGAGTTCCAGGATGCGTTCAACCAGTACGTGCAGGATTCCTTCGCGGTCGACGATGTGGACGACCAGAAGGCCGTAGGCCAGGAAATCTCGCAGACACTGCTGGTGGAAGGAATCCCGACCTTCGATCAGGCCGCCCGCGTTGCGAAGTTTCAGATCGACAAGGCGATCCGGGGCAATACATTCGTCGAGTTCGAGACCTCGATCAAGGCGGTGGGGCAACAGGCAGGCCAGATCATAGCGCTCAGCTACGCCCGCGAAGGCTGGGACAACCAGTTGTTTCGCATTCTGCGCATCGCTCCCCAGCAGAATTACCGGCGGGTGCGGATCACCGCGCAGATCCATGACGATGCCTGGTACAGCGACGCGAATACGGCGGGCGCGGCTGCGGGCAGCCGCAGCCGGCAGGCGCGCCGCGGCCCCCGTCCGCCGAATCCGCTGATCGGAACAGAAGCGCGCGCCGACGGCGACATGAACTGGGCGATCGAAGAAAAACAATCTGTGGAGTCGGACGGCACGGGCTCGGTCGAACTGTCCGTGGGCTTCGCTGTCCCCGCGACTTCGGTGTCGGCGCGTACGGGTCCGCCCACCGCCGACCCGGTCGCCACGACGCAACCGACGGGCGGCTCATTGGCAGGCGGCCAGACGTTGTTCTACCGCCTTACTGCAATCGATGCGGACGGCCAGGAATCCGCGCCGTCCACCTTCGTCGGGGCCCCGATTCCGGAAGGCGGAAATACAAACGCGGTGCTGCTGACCGGCCTCCGGTTCGATTCCGCCGCGAGCTGGTTCGACGTCTACCGCGGTTCGACTCCCTCGAAGATGTTTCGCATCTGCGAAAGCCAGACGCCCGCCTCCACCTTTCAGGATACGGGATTCGAAGCTCAACCCGTTCCTCCGCCTGATGTGTGCTTCGACCATGCGGTCTTCTACTGGAAAAGACAGCTCCTGGCTCCAGTGACGGCGGACACCTGGAGCCCCCAGACCATTGGCAACTCGACGCTCCAGATGGTCGCAGACGAGTTTGCCGGCTGCCTGCTGAGAATCGCGGGAGGGACCGGGGCCGGCCAGGTGCGCATCATCGCTTCGAACACTGACACCGTTCTGACCATCGACCCGCCCTGGGCTGTCGAGCCGGGCGCCGACACAGTCTTCTTGGTCGAAGAACCGGATTGGAAGTCCGGCAGCTCGGCTGTTTCCAGCCCGGCAGGCTTCCGTGTACCGAACCGCAAGGGCCAAGTGCTGCTGGTTCAGGGGCGGGCGGCAGACGCACAAAACGCTGAGTCACCCGAAATGCTGGCCGCGGTTACCGCGTGGATCATCGGGGGCGTGGGCGTGGGCATTACTGATACCGGCATCCCCCCGGAACCGGTGTTCGGCGTCAGCACCGCGCGCGACGCCAATCTCACTGTCGGCCCCATGGCCTTCGGAACACTGACAAATACCAGCGGAATCACCAGCGCCACCTGCCACCTCTTTTACGCAGACGAGATCGGCGGCGCGGTAACCGAGGTGGCGCAGCCGGGCGGGATCGATTCCGATGACACTTCGCTGCAAGTCTCCTCTTCAGCCGGTTTCCAGGCGGGCGACCTGGTAGTGATCGGCGAGGAGATATGCGGCATCGAGCAGATCAACGGGGAAACCTGGATCGTGAGGCGCGGGCAGAACACGACGGTCCCCGCCCCCCATCCCCAGGGCGCCCGGATCGATCTGCTGCGAGTGAGGACGCTTGTGCTTCCGATGGAGCCCGGCTTGATCGGTTCGCCGTGGGCCGGCAGCACGTCCAGTTCAGTCCGGCTGCCGTGCGCGCGCCTGGCCGGCGCGGAATTGTCCGCCACCAACTCTTTCGGCAGCGGGCCGGCGGCCTATAACAACTACCTGGGCGTTGTGTCCGACCCCGGCCTGCCGGGATCTCTGCCCGGACTCCGAACGAACTGCGGCGGGCAGTACACGATGCAGGTGGTAGGCATTGTCTACGCGGCGGTCCAGCCCGGCCCCGACGTCATGGTGAGCGACGACGCATCTGTCCGCGACGTCTTCGCGTTTGTGGACGGCGCACCGCTGGGCGCGGCCCTTATCGCCGACGTGTGGCGTAATGGCGCCGGCCTGGCCACCCTGACTGTAGCGGAGGGGGAGACACTCTCCGATTGTATCAGTGGCGCATCGTTGCCGCCTCTGCGCGCGGGCGACCGGCTGAACTTCGCCATCACCGCAGTAGGAAGCGCGTTCGCGGGGCTGAATTTGACCATCGTCATTCGCAAGTAACGAGGCAACTCATGTCGTCTGTGGCATTCGGCCGTCCCTACGTCACCCCTGCTGATTTCGGCGCCCGCGGTGACGGAACCACCGACGATCGCGCCGCCATCCAGGCGGCCATCGACCAGTGTGGCGGCACCCTGTTCATCCCGCGGTTGGCCGGCGACTACATGCTGAGCGACGTCCTGCAGTTGCCCGGCAACATCACGTTGATCGGCATCGGCAACCCGTGCTTGAAGCTTCTGCCGAATCGGCCGTTCCGCACACAACTGGAGCCGCCGACAACGCCCAATTACAACGCGGTCATCACCAACGCCGATCACGTCAACGGCAACCATCACATCCGGTTGTTCGGGCTGAAACTGGACGGAAACCTCGGCAATCCGGCCAATCCAAACCAGATCGTCGAGCAGGGGGGGCGTGGCGCCAACCTCGTTGTGGTGCTTTGGAACCAGGTAAGTTTCTTTGAAATCGCCGATTGCGAACTGACCGGCGGAATTTCAGAGTGCGTCTACGCGCTGGGCGGGTGCGCAAGCCCTTCGTTCGGAACCACGCACGGGATCATCTCCAATTGCTTCATTCACGACACCGGCCAGCCGGACGTGGATTCGTTAGGATGCCATGGCGACCGCGTCGATGGTGTGAGCGTCTCCGGCTGCACCTTCCAGAATATCGGGTTGCGCGCCATCGGCTTCTCCTACGGCACCAACGTCGCCGTATCGGGTTGCACGGCGATCAACTGCCAGGATGGTATCCTGCTGGGCGGCACGCGACATGCTTCCTTTGCCGGCTGCACCTTTGTGGACGTCCGCAACGACGGGATGCTCATCGACCAGGCGCCGGACGGGACGGTGCCACTGAACGTGAACGTAGCCGGTTGTACGTTTGTCGCCAAAGCAGGGAACACCGGCTATGGCGTGCGGCTGAAAAAGGGCAATTTCTGCAATGTCTCGGCAGTAACCGCGCAGGGATTCCTGCGGGACGGGTTCCTGGTCGAAAGCGGCGAGAATACATTGGACAACGTGATCGCCGCGAACTGCTCGGGTTACGGCCTCCACCTGAACGGCGCGGGCGCGATACACGACTCGGTGGGACCGTACCACGCCTTCAACTGCTCAGCGGAGGAAGCCGAAGATGGCGGCGCGACGGATAACCGGTGGTTCGCCAGACACACCAAGATTGAGAACCTGACTCTCTCCGGGCTCGCTGGCGGCGCCGGCCCGGCATTCATTGACCCCTATGGGCAGGTCCACGTTGATGACATCGCTCTCACTCAGCCCTATATCAGCGGACAGCTCCCTATAGCGAATGGTGGAACCGGTGCAGATAACGAAGCCGGCGCGCGCGCGACGCTGGATGTCTATAGCAAGGCCGAGGTGGACGCTGCGATTGCGGCTGCGCTCGCTGCTTACGTGACGGCCGCGACGTACAACGCCCATGGCCACTGGTTTGGGGTCCCCGGCCACGCGCACGGAGGCGTCACTGTTGGCAGCGGCACCTCCGGCTCCGCCGGGGCCTACGGAGACAAGACAGGAGGCCCGTACTAACGTGAATCAGCGATTTGTTTTTCTCTGCGTGGCCGCCGCGGCGGCCGTCTTTGCGGTGAACCTGTGCGCGCAGAACCGCACCACGGTCCGCGACACGCTCTACAACGCCGATGGGAGCCGTACCGCCGGTCAGATAGAGATCACCTGGAACGGGTTTCGTTCCGCCGACGGCAAAACCATCGCGGCCGGCAAGATTACCAGGCGGATCACCGACGGCGTGCTCGATCTCGCGCTGGTTCCCAACGCCGGTACGACGCCCGCCGGCACCAGCTATGCGGTTACCTATCTGCTGGCCAACGGGCTCAGCTACTCGGAAACCTGGGCGGTCCCGCAATCGGACACGCCGGTTTCTCTTGCCGCGGTGCACGTCAGCGTGGCACCCTCGCCCGCCGTGCTGGTAGCGCAGCAGCAGATTAGCGAGGGCACAGGGATGGGTGTGCTGCTCGATTTCTACCGGGCAGCCTCCGCCACCGCCACCCGCGCCGGCCAATGCTTCTGGTCCACCGCGACCAACTCACTCACCTGCTCGACGGCCGCCGGCGCCTGGGAGAACTACGGCCCCGGCACTCCCGCAGCCCACGCCAGCACCCATGCCAGCAACGGCGCCGATCCGCTCGGCATTAACGCTTCGCAAATAACCTCGGGCACCTTGGCCGATTCGCTGTTGCCGGCTACCATCACTGGAGACAAAACCTTCAACGGTAGCGTCGGCGTTGTCGGCGATATTAGAGCTAAGGCAGGCGCCACTGATTTGGGGCCTGAATCCTATGCCCAGCCGACGTTCACGCCATCGCACACGAAATGGCTCCTGAATGAAAAAGGGGACGGGGATTTCTCCTTTGTTGGCAACGTGCCCACCTACCTTGCGACCGCTGAGGAATGGGGCGATCTCGTCCAGGAGCCTGCCGACCTGGCTGTAGCACTGGAAGCAAACAACTCTTATCGTTTTGAGTGGACGCTCCAGAACGTGACGGCTGGAGACCTGGCATGTGAAATATGGGGAGATGTGCTGTTCGGCACGATTGCAGTTGCCAATGGAACGAGTCACTTAGATTTCACATTCCCCGGTGGGTATCCCCCATACGTAGACTGCACGGGCACCACGGGAGGGTTCGAGGTAGTCAGCGTCAGCCTGAAGGAAATGCCGAGCGGGAACCTGAGGGTTGACAAGAATCTTTATGTCGTAGGGAATCTCAACCTGCTCGGCAGCATTAACCTGCCGGTCATCAGCGCCGTGCGGTATGCGGACCAGTATCCTGGTGCCGATGCGGGAGCAAAGATCGCGGCAGCGATAGCCGACCTGCCGAGCATGGGTGGTACAGTAGATGCCCGCGGGTTCGAGGGATGGCTTGCGTGCAGCGGTTTCACCGTGGATCGTCGGGTGCGGCTGCTTATCGGAGCCGCCGAGTTCTTTCTCACTGGTTCGATCATTATCACGACAAACGGCAAACTAACTCTGGAGGGCCCCGGCGCGTACAGCGGTGGTTTCACCTGGGGCAACCCCGGATTTGCAATCGACACGTATGACGGCGATACCGTCGTCAGCGACGTGCAGTTCCGCAATTTTTACATCTACGTCCACGGATCAGGGACCGGGGGTATCCGCGTGGGACGAACGGCCACAGCCTTTAATGAGGGCTTGTTCCGGGAGGGTTGGGTCTTCCAGAACCTGTATTTACTGAGCGAGTCCGTGGCGGCTACGGGTAGGGTGGGGCTTTCTCTGACTCAGTTAATCAGGGCGCGGATCGACAACGTGACCGTTCGGGCATTTGAGCGCGCATATTTGTTTGATCGGACGAACACGGGCCTGTACTCCCGGATTACCGCGCACAGCTTCAAGTACGGGATGGAATGGCGCGTAAGTGACGCTATTACCGGCGGGGGAGGCGGCGCTGTCGATGTTTGTACCCTGTGCGACATCATCGGTCCCACGATTGGTGATGCCGGTTTCGGCCTGAAGGTTGATTCGTCGGGCGTCACCTTCAACGAGTTGTTCATCGAAGCCCCGTCGGGGGCGGC
>JAPKYU010000121.1 GCA_026394175.1 Acidobacteriota bacterium
TGGCGGCCCGGCCCCTGCGCTGGTGGTCGCCACTGCCCAAAGCCGATGTAGTCCATGCCCACGACGCCCGGGCCCACACCCTTGCCGCGCTTAAGGGCGGGAAGCCGCTGGTGATCTCACGGCGGGTCGCTTTCCCCATCGGCCGCGGCTGGCTGTCTCGCTGGAAGTATGCGCGCGCGGACCATTACATCGCGGTCTCGCGCTCGGTGGCGCGCGGGCTGCAATCCGCCGGGACGCCGGTGGAGAAGATCACGGTCGTCCTCGATGGCGTGCCCCTGCCGGATATTGCCAGGGCGGTGGGTGTGCGCGCTGACTTTCGCCGCCGCCTGGACCTCCGCGATGATGATTTCGTCGCCGGCGCCATCACCGCTCTGCAGGAAAAACCGCTTGCGCCGCTGCTGGAAGCGGCCGGGCGCCAGCCCCGGCTCCGGGTCCTGATCGCCTCGTCGGATACGGGAACGGCGTTGTCCGGGGAGTGTCCGGACAACGTTCGCTTTCTCGAACCGGAAAGCGATATCTCCCCGCTGCTCTTCAGCCTGGATGTCTTCGTTCACCTCTCTGAAAGCGAGGGGCTGGGCTCGGCGGCGCTCCTGGCCCTGGCGCATGGTGTCCCGGTCATTGCCAGCAACGTCGGCGGCCTGCCTGAGATCGTGCGGCCGGGCGAAACAGGCTGGCTGGTGCGGAACACGGCCGAGGAAGTGGGCGCGGCGCTGGAAGCCGCCTGCGCCGCGCCGGCCGCTCGACAGCAGATGGGCCGCCGTGGCCGCCAATTCGTCGAGGCCGAGGCCACGGATGATATAATGGCCGGACGCAGCGAGGCCGTTTACAAGAAAGTGATCAGTGGCAAGTGATGAGTGATAAGTAGCCCTCTGCTTGTCGCTCGTCGCCCGTCACTCGTCACTTGTCACTACCGTGCTTATACTCAACGCATTCCTTTTCGGGCTGGTCTTCGGCAGTTTCCTTAACGTGGTCATTTACCGTTGGCCGCGCCAGGAGTCCATCGTACGGCCGCGCTCGCACTGCCTGGCCTGCGGCCGGCAGATCGCCTGGTATGACAATATTCCTCTCCTCAGCTACATCCTTCTGCGGGGCCATTGCCGGCACTGCGGGGCCAGGATTTCCCCGCGGTATTTTGCGATTGAGTTGCTGACCGGCGTTGCATTTGTGCTGCTGGCGTCGGAATTCGGACCAACGGCCTACTTTGCGAAGTATGCGATCTTTGTCAGTCTGGCTATCCCTCTCGCCTTCATTGATCTGGACGTCCGATTGCTGCCCAATGCCATCACCTTCCCCGGAATGGCCGTGGGTCTTCTTTTCAGCCTGGTGGTGCCCGTCCCCGGCGGTCCAGCGCAGTGGCTTGCCGGCCCAGCAGCGCTTGATCCCGGGTACTGGCGATTGTTGTCGCTCGCCGACTCCGCATTCGGCGCCCTCGCCGCAGCCTTGGGGCTGTGGGCCGTGGGCTTACTCTACTTCGCCGCCAGACATCGGATGGGTATGGGTCTGGGCGACGTAAAGATGATAGCGATGGTGGGCACGTTTCTGGGATTCTGGCTTGCTGTCCTGACTGTTCTTGTCGCATCGGTCATGGGTACTGTGATCAGTCTGCCACTTTGGGCATTCTTCATGATGCGCCGGATCCGCAACGAGGGGCGCTCCAGGCGACGCCGCACCAGGCGCCAACGTCTGAAGCGAATCCTGCTCGGGTCTTTCCACTACACCATGCAAGTGTATAGGCTGCCCTTTGGCACAGCCCTCGCGCTGGCGGCAGTCATCTCTGTTTTGTGGGGGCAGGAGATGGTCCGTTGGTACCTCTCAGTCTTGTGATCCAGTTTCAGCAGGCGCCGCCGGAGCGGGTGGCGCTATTCGGGAAGCTGCTGACGGCCTTCGGGCTCACCGCGGCCGTCTGCGTGCTGCTCTTGTGGCTGGTGGGGCGCGGTCTCCGGCGACTGCGCGAACAGGCTCCCTGGAAAGAAACGCCGCGGGCGGCGGGGGGCGACTCAGCCCTGGCCATGGCGGCGGTACAGGCCGTCATCCAGCGCCTGCGCGAGCAGGAGAAGGAGTTGGAGCGGCTGCACCGCGCCGAACGGCAGCGCGCCGAGGAAAGCGAGCAACTGAGCGCCACCATTATGCGGGACATGGCCACGGGCCTGCTGGTGGCCAACGCCCAGGGCATCATCACCGAATCCAACCCGGCGGCCAAGGCCGTGCTGGGCCACCAGATTTTGCTGGGGCGACGCTTCCGCGAGGTCTTTACGCCGCCGGGCACCGCCGCCGCGCCGCCCATCGTGCAGAACTTCGAGGACTGCCTGTCCAGCGGCCAGACGTTTCGCCGCGTGACCGTCAGCTACTTCGCCCCCAGCGGCGAGAACAAGGTGTTGGGCATTGGCATTTCGCCTATCCGCAGCGAAGGCCAGGTGGGCGGCGCCATCTGCCTGCTCACCGATCTGACCGAAATCACCGCCCTCCAGCAGCAGGTCCGCCTGAAGGAGAACCTGGCCGCGCTGGGCGAGATGTCGGCCGGCATCGCTCACGAATTCAAGAATTCGCTGGCCACGATTTCCGGTTACGCCCAGTTGATCAAAGGTGAAGACACCGTGGAGGGCGCCCGCCAGCATGCCGCGCGCATCGTCGCCGAAACACAGTTCCTGACGCAGATCGTCACCGACTTCCTGAATTTCTCGCGTCCCATGAACTTGGTGGCCTGCGAGGTTTCCACCCGGGAGCTGATCGAAACCAGTTTCGAGGAAACGATCCAGCGCGGGGATTTCGCCAATACGCGCCTGGAAATGAGCGGCAATTTCCCGGTGCTGGTGGCCGACCAGACATTGCTTCGCCAGTGCTTCGTCAACCTGATCCGGAACGGCTGCGAGGCCATTGCCGAGGCGGGCCGCCCGCAGGGACTGATGCGGGTCGAGGGTCAGTTGGAGCGGGGCGACACCGGGCCCGTGGTGCGCCTGGCCTTTCGCGATAACGGCACAGGCATCGAGAAGCAGAATCTGGAACGGGTCTTCATTCCCTTCTTTACCACCAAAAGCGCCGGGACGGGGTTGGGCCTGGCGCTGGTTCACAAGATCATCGTCAACCACAACGGCAAGATCCAGGTGGCCAGCGAGCCGGGCGCCGGCACCACCTTCACGCTCACGCTGCCGGCCGGCGCCACGACCGGGACCGGCGCCGGGGCCTGAGTCCCGTTCCCTCCGGCAGTGTGGCGGCCGTCTCCGGATCGCTACGCCTGCTGCGCGCCAAACAGATGGCGGCCTGAAGGCCGCCGCTACAAGACTTGTCATTACTGTTGCGCGAGATTCACTGAGGGTAACGGCCGGCGGCGGGATGGGCGAAGCGCTGGATGAAGTTGGTGTCGAAGCGGCCGGCGCGGAAATCAGCGTCGGCCATGATGCGCTGGTGCAGCGGGATGGAGGTGTCGATCCCCTCGATGATGAACATTCCCAGCGCCCGGGACATGCGGCTGATGGCTTCGGCGCGGTCGCGCCCGCGCACTATGAGCTTGGCAACCAGCGAGTCGTAATAGGGAGAGATCACGCATTCGCTGTAGGCGGCGGTGTCCACCCGCACGCCGGTCCCGCCCGGGGTGTGGAAGGCGGTGATGCGCCCGGCCGAGGGAATGAAGGTCTGTGGATGCTCGGCATTGATCCGGCATTCGATGGCGTGCCCGTGCAGCGCGACGCCGCCGTTGCCGTCATCCAGCGAGCCCAGCAGGACGGAATCCAGCGGCTCTCCCGCGGCGATCAGGATCTGGCTCTTGACCAGGTCGATGTTGGTGACCATCTCGGTGACCGGGTGCTCGACCTGGACGCGGGTATTCATCTCGATGAAGTACCAGCGGCCGTCATCCTCATCCATGAGGAATTCCACGGTGCCGGCGCTGCCATACCCGATCTGCTCCAGCGCTCCGATGACCAGCGACCCGATTTCGTGGCGAAGCACGGGGCCCAGCCGCGGCGAGGGAGATTCCTCCAGCAGCTTCTGATGGCGCCGCTGGATGGTGCATTCGCGCTCGCCCAGGTGCGCGACGCGGCCCGAACCATCGCCCAGCACCTGGAACTCGATGTGCCGCGGGCGCGGGAGGAACTTCTCGACGTAAAGATCGCCGGAACCGAAGGCCAGGCCGGCCTCGTTCTGCGCCGCGGCGAAGGCCGCCGCCAGTTCTGCACCGTTCTGAACGACGCGCATGCCGCGCCCCCCGCCCCCGGCCACAGCCTTGAGGATGACCGGATAGCCGATGGACTCAGCCACGGCCTGCGCTTCAGCCGCGCTTTTCAACGCTCCATCGGAGCCGGGCAGAACCGGCAGGCCTGCCTGGCGGAAGACCCGCCGCGCGCGGTCCTTTTCCCCCATCAGCCGGATCATCTCCGGGGACGGCCCAATAAAGGTGATCTTGCAGGTCTCGCACACCTCGGCGAAGTTCGCGTTCTCGGAAAGAAAGCCGTAGCCGGGGTGGATGGCGTCCACGTTGGTGATTTCCGCGGCGCTGATGACGCTGGGGATATTCAGGTAACTGTCGGAAGCCCGCGCCGGCCCGATGCACACCGCCTCATCCGCAAAGCGCACGTGCAACGAGTTGCGGTCGGCTTCCGAGTACACCGCCACCGTGCGAATGCCCAGTTCCTTGCAGGCGCAAATAACGCGGAGCGCGATTTCGCCCCGATTGGCGATTAAAACGTTGCTAAACATAGGTGCCAGGTGCTAGGTGCCAGGTGCCAGGTGTTAGGTGTCAGGTGGTCTCGGGGTTGGCCGCGCGATTCTTAATATTTCTCGTCATAACGGTAGCTCTTGACTGCGATCGTTTTCGCTCCGGCCATGCAACCCCCCTAACACCTAACACCTAAAACCTATTTCTTCAACGGACGGATGGCGAACAGCGCTTCTCCGTACTCGACCGGCTGGGCGTTTTCCACAAACCGCTTGAGGATCTCGCCGGCCACGTCGCTTTCGATCTCGTTCATCAGCTTCATCGCTTCGATGATGCAGAGGACCTTGCCCGGTTGGACAGGGTCGCCCACCTTCACAAACTGGGGAGCGCCCGGCGCGGGCGCTTCGTAGAAGGTGCCGACAATCGGTGATTTGACGATGTGCAGGTCTTCCCGGGGTTCGGCGGGCGGCGCGGCAGGCGCCGGAGCGGGGGCAACGGCCGCGGGATTAGCGGCCACGGCAGGAGCCGCCGCCGGAAGCACCGAAGCGGGCACGCCGGCCTCCACCGCCGCTCTCCGCACCCGGCTGATGCGCAAACGGACGCCGGCCCGCTCGAGCTCGAGCTCGGAGATGTCCTTCTCGGTCATCAGCTCGATCAGTTCTTTGATCTCTTTCAGGTTCATCAGAATTCCAACAGCGCCCTGGGAGTCGTCGTGAGAACTTCGGCTCCCCGCTCGCGCACAACCACGACATCTTCAATCCGGAATCCGCCCATTCCAGGGATGTAGATACCGGGCTCGATGGTGATCACCGCGCCCGCCGGCAGCCTGGTCTTGTCGCGCCGCGCGAGGCGGGGGATTTCGTGGACTTCGATCCCCAGTCCGTGGCCGGTGCTGTGGGTGAAATATCGGCCCAGCCCGCGACGCGAGATGTACTCGCGGGCGGCCCGGTCCACGGCCGAGCAGGCAGCGCCGGCGCGAACGGCCGCCACCGCCCGCTGCTGCGCCTCCAATACCACACGGAATAGAGCCCGCGCGCGCCGGCTGGCGGCGCCCAGGTGCACGGTGCGCGTCATGTCGCTGGCGTAATTCGACAGTATAGCACCGTGATCCAGCACGACGACTTCGTTTTCCCCAAGCCGCCGGGCGCTGGCGCGGGCATGCGGCATGGCCGAGCGCGGGCCGCCCGCCACCACGGTCTCAAATGCCGGCCGCTCGGCCCCCAGCAGCCTCATGTGGTATTCCAATTCGGCCGCCACTTCCACCTCGCGGAGGCCCGGGCGAATCCGCTTTACCGTTTGCTGAAAGGCGCGGGAATTCAGAGCGACCGACCGGCGAATCCGCTCCAGCTCGTCGTCGTCCTTGACCAGCCGAAGCTGCTCGACCACATTTTCCAGGAGCCGGAGCCGGCAGGCGCCGGCCTGTTCGCGCAACTGGCGCCAGGTCCGGCAGTCGGCGGAGGCCTCGAAGCCCGCGCATCGGTATCGGCCCAAGCGGCGGGCGGCCGCCTTCAGCGCTCCCGAGCGCAGAATCACGACCCGCGAGCCATGCACCTCCTCCGCCGCCTGAAGCGCGTACCTGCCATCGGTGAACAGGACCGAGCGGCCCTCGTCAACCAGCAGCACTCCCGCGCTGCCGGTGAACCCGCTGAGGTAAAAAATGTTCGGCAGCGACGTCACCAGCAAGCATTCGACGCGCTCGGCGGCCAGCCGCAAGCGCAAAGCGTCCAGGCGGGCGGGATGGTCCATAAGACGGCTGTAGGCTGTAGGCTGTGGGCTGTGGGCTCCAACCGAAAGAGCCTACAGCCTACGGCCTACAGCCTCCAGCCTCGGATCAGACGATCTTCGGAGTGATGAAGAACAACAACTCTTGGGTGCCGGTGGTCAGCCGGCTGTTCTTGAACATGTGCCCAAGAACCGGCACGCTGCCCAGCAACGGCACCTGCGAAGTGCTGGTACTGTTCGAGTTGGTGACCACGCCGCCGAACACAATGGTGTCGCCGTCGTTGACCAGCACCGAAGTGGTGGCCCGCTGGGTGTTGATCAGCGGCTGGCTGAACGGCGGCGGCGAGAAACCGGCGAGGCTGTTGTTTTCGACCGTGATCTCCAGGAAGATACTGCCCTCGTTGGTCACCTGCGGGCGGACGGTCAGCGTCAGGGTGGCGTTGACCATCTGCGCGCTCACGGTGTTATTGATGGTGGTTTGCACCGGCACCTGGACGCCCTGCTGCACGCTGCCCTGGACATTGTTCTGGGTGATGATGCGCGGCCGGGACAAGGTCTTGGCCAGGCCCTTGCTCTCGGCCAATGAAATCACCAGGTCAACCGCGAAGTTCGGGCTGCGATGCCCCAGGACCAGGCCGGACGTCGCGGCCACCGGGAAATTGGAGAACAGCGGCAGGCTGGGGAGCAGCGACGGGGTCGTGGATGGGTTCCCTGAGGTAAACGGCCGCGTCGGCGGGAGGCCTGCACCGGTGTTCACCGGGCTGGTGCTGGAGCCTTGAATGTTGCCGCCGAAGACGGTGCGGCCGCCGGTGACCGTGGTGCCGAACCCGAACTGCGTGCCCACGTCGCGCGCGAAATCCCGGGACGCCGCGACCACCCGCGCTTCGATCTCCACCTGGACTGTGCGGCGGTCCAGTTGCTTCAGGATGTCATCGATGGTGGGGATGGCCTGCGGGATATCGGTAATGATCAGTGTGTTGGTGCGGTCGTCGGCCACCATTTCGCCCCGTGGCGAGCGGAACTTGATCAGCGTGGCGATCATCTGCGTGGCCCGCGCATAGTTGAGGGGGCGCATGACCGTGACGCGCTCGACGGCGGCCTGCCGCGCCTGATCCAGTTGCATGCGGCTCTCTTCTTCGGTCTTGAGCGTGTCCCGCTTGGCAATGCGCAGGACGTTCCCCTCCAGTTGCTTGTCCAGCCCGTTATTGCGGAGAACGATGTCGAGCACCTGGTCCCACGGCACATCCTCCATAACCAGCGTCACCTTCCCGGCTACGCTGGGGTCCAGGACGATGTTCAAGCCGCTCACCTCGTGAACCAGGCGGAAAAAGTCCTTCAGGTCCACGTCCTTCAGGTTGACAGAAATCGGCTCGCCGGTGTACTTGGACGGGGCGGCAGCCGCCGGCGAAGGAGCCGGCTGAGGAGAGACTGCCTGTGGCGCCGGAGCAGTGGGCGGAGCAGCGGGCGGCGCCTGGGGGGCGGCCGGCGGCGCTTGCCCTTGTGCCTGGCTGGGCGCCGGAGCGGCGGCTGGCGCCGACGGCTGAACCGGCGGGCTGACCGGCTGCGGCACTTCGGCTTCCGCCGTCACGGCCGCCGCCGGCATGGGAGCAGCCGGCGCAGGCTCCGGCTTCTCGGCCTGCACGGCAATCTCCGCCTTGGGTGCGTTGCGCGCCGCCGGAGGCTCCAACACCAGGTCCGGCAGAGGCAGCTCGGGCGTCTGGAGCGGCGGGAGGAAATTGTCGGCGAGCAGTATCTCCGGCACGGGCGGCTCTTCGCGCTTCTCGGCGGCAACGACGGGCGCGCGCGGCTCCGGCACGGGGCTCACCGGCGCGGCCACCGGCGCCTCAGCCGGCTCGCCTTTCCATTCCACCTCCAGCACATTTCCGCGCAACTGAACGTTGGACGGAGAAGCGTCGTCGAGCTCCATGACCACCCGCGACACCAGCGGCTCGCGGCTGAACTGGCCGGCACGAACGTTCTTGACCGGCGGCAGTCCCACCAGGATGGGACGGCTGCCCACGCGGTTTTCGGTGCGCGGGATATCCAGCACCAGGCGGCGCGGGCTGGGAAGAGCGAAGGCGTGGTATTCCACCGGCCCGTTGGCTTCGATGCGCACCACGGTGGAGCCCGCCTGGCGCGCGAAAGTCACGCGCTGGATGGCGGTGCCGCGCGGCAGCACGCGCTCCGGCGACGCTGCCGGAGAAGCGGGCGCCGCGGCGGTGAGCGCCGGCGGCACCCGCCCGCGGCTCGGCGTGAACCGGACCTGCAACGCCCCGGGCAGCTCCTGATAACTGATGGCGCTCGGCTCCTTCAGCAGAACCTCAAGCCGCGCGCACGGCTGCTCTCCCCGCACGTAGGGCACCACCCGGTAGCTGGAGACCAGCCCGGACTGCAGCAGGTGGCTGTTGCTGGAGGCGGTGGAAAGCACCTGAGGCAGGTCCACAAAGACAAGCCGTTCGCCAGGCGTCGAGGAGGAATAGGTGAACTCGCCACTGATCTCCAGCGTGAGCGTGGTGGCCTCCGGACCGATACGGGCTCGGACCGTGCCCAGGCGAGCGGGCGAGTTGTCAACCGCCGGCGGGGCTGGATCAGCCGCCGCAACGTCCTGCGCATAGGCCAGGTTGCCGCCGAGCAACAGCGCGGCCGCCAATGCGAGGAGTACCGCCGGGAACCGAAAACGACGTTGTACCTTCATTGCGTCTTTACTCCTGTCCAAGGGGACAAGCCGGACGGCAACTGGAAGCGCCGCTCCCGCTGCGGAAACAGGGTTGCCGCGTCTTGCTGTCGCGGCCCGTTCCCGCCCGGCATCGGGAGCCGGCTTCGCTGCCAGGCCAGCCATCCCCACCCATGATCGAGTTCCCCGGGATCCCTTGCTGCTCCGCCTCTCGGCGAAGCCCCCTCTCGGGGTACTTCTTTGACCCCAGGTTTCAGGTTGCGAAACCGGAACTGGGAGCCGGCAACGTGGAACCTAAGAGCCAATCTATGACGAAATGGTCGCCCACAAAGCTATTTCGCTTCGGTGGGTATTCTTCTGATTACCTCTCGTTTTGCCGGTTTCCCCATCACGTCAATAATGTCTTCCTCGAAAACGACCGCGTCCGGCGTGATCTTCACCACCCGGCCGTTGCACAGGGGTGTTCCTTCCTTGAGAAAGTAGGTGCGGTCGCCGGGGTTGGCGGTCACAACAGCGATCATGCCCGCCGGCGCTTTGACCACGCCGTTGAAGTCGGTCTGGCCGATGACCAGGCTGCGAACGCCCGGACCGCAGGTGGGGGCGGGCGGCGGGCTACCCTGCTTCGGCGGGCGCATCACGGCGATAAACGGATCGCGGTGCTCGCCGGCGCGCTGCCGCGCCTCGGCCTTGGCTGCGGGCTGCGGCTGTTGCTTCACGGCCGGCTGTTTTTCCGCCTTCTGCTTCTGCTGGGCCGCGACCGGCAGCACGGCCAGCGCGGCGATCAATCCGAGTGTGAGTGCATGCACGCGGTCAGTCATGGTCGTCCCCTACTTCCTGCCCGGCGCGGCCGCCGGCTTTTCCTCCCGGCTGAAGAAGGTGGTCAACGTGCAAGAGGCCAGCACCGTTTCATTCGGGTCGTAATCGTATTTGCGGGAGCCGCCCTTCACGCTCCCGGTGGTGGGCGCCATCGAGAGGTTGCCGACGTTGATGATGCGCGACAGCTTGCTCAACCGGTCAAAGAACAACAGCACGGAGAAATAGTTGCCGTCGAGCGCCACGTCGAACGGCGCTTCCACGTAGAAATCCTTGGCGGCAATCGGCTTGGCCGTGAACTGGCGGACGTAGATGCCGGCCTGCACGCTCGCCTCCTGCAGCATGCGGATGAAGTTATCCACTTCTTTCTCATCCGGCACGATGGTGCGGAGGTTGGCCAACTGCTGCAGCAGCCGCTCGTTGTCCACCTTCAGGTCCTTGAACTGCTTCTCGATGGGACGAAGCTTGTCGTTCTCGGCCTTCAGCGTCGTCACCTTGGTCCGCAGTTCGCTGTTGGCGGTGCTCATGTCGCCGAGGTACAAATACTCGGCGCCCAGCACGATGACCGCCCCGCAGGCGACCGTGATGCCCAACCGCACGGCAAATGGAAGCTCGCTGAATTTCTTCATGGCACTATCCCTTGTCTGAACCCTGACTCCGGCCCGCGCCTGTCTGTCAGGACTTGGGCCCGCCACCCGAGGACTGCGGCGCCACCACGTCCGCGGTGATCGAGAACAGGAACATCATCACCTGCTTGGAAGAGGCATCCTGGTACGACTCCTTGATCTCCACATTCTTGAACTGGCCGCAGTTCTTCAGGTTGGTGATGAAATCGGCGACGGTGTTGACGCTGTTGGCCACCCCGGCCATGGTGATCTTGTTCTTATCGTCGGCGTCGAAACTGGTCAGCCAAATGGGGCCGCTCGATTCCACCGTCGCGGCCAAAGTGCTGAGCAGCGTCACCGGGCCGGTCTGGGCCTTCTTCAGGCCCTCGATGATGTTGATGCGCCTCTGGAGCGCCTGCGTGGCCTTCTGGAACTGCTCGTACTCGGCCTTGACGCGGGCCAGCCGCGCTTTCTCGGCCTCGGCCATCTTCATCTCGTCATCCAGCCTCACCTTCTCGCTGTTGAGCATCCAGTAATGACCGGCAAGTCCGAGCACGGCCAGGGCCAGGATGACCACGAACAGGGCGGTGGCCTTGGCGCCCTCCATGCTGATGGAGGGCATCCGGCTCTTGCTGACTTCCTTCTTTAACCCCAGCAGGTTGATGCGGATCATAGGTTTTCAAAACTCCTCAGGGCCAGCCCTACAGCCACGGCCAGCCGCGGCGAATCCTCCTGGATGATCTCGCCGTGCCGGCTGTTCGGGTCGTAGAGGATCTTGCGGAACGGGTTCAGTTCCTCGACCGGGATCGAAAACTCCTGCTTCAACAGGTCCAGCAGGCCGGGCACACGGGCGGAACCTCCGGCGATATAAATCTTCTGGATGTGTTCGCCGGGAGCGGTGGCCTTGAAAAAGTCAAAGGTCTTCTGGATTTCCAGAATGATGATTTCCGAGACGGACTTGAGCACCGGCAGCCGCGCTTCGTCGCTGACGCCGGGCACGCTCTTGCCCATCTTCACCCGCTCGGCGTCCTCGAAGCTGAGGTCCAGTTCTTTCTGCAGCGAGTCGGTGTACTGCATGCCGCCCACGCTGACGTCGCGGGTGAACAGCGGCACCCGGCCGCGCACGATGTTAATGTTCATCACGCTGGCGCCGATGTTCAACAGCGCCACCGTCTGGTTCTCGGCCGGTTCGTAGTTGAACTCGTAAGCGTTCTGGAGCGCGAAGGCGTCGATGTCCACGACGGCCGCCGTCTTGCCCGCCAGGCTCAGGACGTTGGTGTAATTCAGGATCTTGTCCTTCTTGGCGGCCACCAGCAGCACGTCCATGTTCCCGGTGTTGGGGTCGGTCTCCAGGGTCTGGTGATCGAGGTTGACTTCGGCGATATCGAAGGGGATGTGCTGGGAAGCTTCCGACTGGATCGCTTCCAACAGCTCCTCCTCGCTCATGGAGGCCATCGACAGGCGCTTGACGATGACCGAGTGGCCGCTGACACTGGTGGCCACGCCCCTGGTCTTGATCTTGTTGTCGTCGAACACCTTGACGATGGTGGTGGAGACCGCGCCGGTATCGACGATGGCACCATCGACGACGATATCCGGCGCCAGCAGCTCCACCCCCAGCTTATCGACCTCGATGCCCTTGCTGGTTCTCTTCAGCTCCAGCGCCTTGACCGAGCTGGAGCCGATGTCCAGGGCCACCACCTGCTTGCTTTTTCCCATTCCGAACATTGTCAACCCTCACGTGGTCCGGCGCGCGCCAGCGCAGCCGGCACTAACACTTGCCGTCATCGGGAAGCGCGTCCCCCGCCGGCTTTCACCGCGCTCTGCTTCTCCATCCATCGGTCGAGCGTAGTCTTCTTCAACCGCCACCGGTTGCCCAGCTTAAAGGCCGGGATTCTTTCCTCCGCAACATACTTGTAGAGCGTGTCGGTGGATATTCCCAGGTATTGCGAGGCCTGGCGCACGTTCATAACTTCGCGCGATTCCGTCATAGCGAAACAGCCCCTCTTGGCAGAGCCGATACTTGCGGGAGTCGCTCTTCCAGCGGCGTCGTCCATGCTTGCACCTCCTGCCGAAACGTGTCAAGCGCAAACCTTCGGGTTTCTGCCGAAATCCTCGGGTTTTGTGGGGACTTCTTTGGCTCTCCTCCCGTTTCTTGCCGAACATTTAGTTGTGGTCATTCCACCCGGCCCCTATATATAGGGTACCTGTGGAAACCCTGTGGATTTCCTGTTGGTACCAGAGGGGTAACGGTGAATTGCGGATTGCGGATTGCGGATTGCGGATTGCGGATTGCGGATTTCATGCTGGTCCGTGCGGACGCTTGAATCCGAAATCCGCAATTATTCGTAGCGCAGGGCTTCGACGGGATCCATGCGGGAGGCTTTCAAGGCCGGGAAGAAGCCGCTGATCAAGCCGACCAGCATCAGCACCAAAACGGAGACCAGCACGGTGTCGGGCTTCAAGCGCATGGTGATGTCGCCGCGGCCGGTGGTGTCCTCGAACAGCGCGCCCATCAGCGGCAGGGTCCCGATCGAATACACGATGGCGGCCGAGATGGCGATCCCCAGCAGGCCGCCGATGCCCGTCAGCGTGAGCGCCTCGCAGAGGAACTGCCGGAGGATGCGGCCGCGGCGCGCACCCACCGCCAGCCGCAACCCGATCTCGCGCGTCCGCTCGGTCACCGAGACCAGCATGATATTCATCACCCCCACGCCGCCGATGCCCAGCGTCAGGGTTCCGATAAAGACCAGCAGGATCTGCATGCCGATGGTGATTCGTTCGACGATGGGGCGGAACTCTTCGCGGCCGTGCGCGATGACCGCCCGCTTATCGGTGGGCGAGAAGCGATGGTAGCGGGCCAGCACCGCGCGCACCTGCGCCGTGGCCGCCGATTCGGCCTGCCCGTGGATGGGCTCGAACACCAGCACGTTGGCATAGCGGTTGTTCCACAGGTCGCCCATGGTGCTGTAAGGAATCCAGACGCAGTAGTCGTCGGGCGAGAAGTAGCCGCCAAAGCTCACTTTCTTGATCATCCAGCCGATTACGGTGAAGCGCATGCCGTTGATGCTGACGGTCTGGCCCGCCGGGTCGGAATTGCCGAACAGCTTGGTGCGCACGTGATCGCCGAGGAAGACCACGCGGCGGCGCTCACGCAGGTCGTCGTCGTTGAGGAAGCGGCCGGAGTCGGGGGCCTCGCTGCGCATGGTTCCGTAAGAGGGCCAGACGCCGCGCACCGGCGCGGCCACCAGGCGGGTCTCGGTGGCGATCTGGGTGCGCCGCACGATCTCCGGGCTCACGTTTTTCACCAGCGGGCACTCGGCGCGGATGCGCTCGGCGTCCTCCACCTCGAACTGCACGCGGCGGCCGGCCCGCTCACCGCCGGCCTGCTCGCTGGTCTGGCCCGGCCACAGGATCACCACGTCTTTGCCGAAGGCGTCGAAGGCACGCATGATGGTGCCGTGGAAGCTGTCGCCGTAAGCGTTCAGAATGGTGACGGCGACAATGCCCCATGTAATTCCGCTCAATGTCAGCACCGAGCGGAACATGTGCTGCCGCAAGGCATCCAGAGCCTGCCGTATCGTTTCCACAGTGTTCTTCACCACAAAGTCACAAAGAAACACGAAGACCCGTACTTTGTGACCTTAGTGCTCTTTGTGCCTTTGTGGTTCATTCAACTCTAGTGTTCATAACGGAGCGCGTCGATGGGCTGCAGGGCCGCGGCCTT
>JAPKYU010000252.1 GCA_026394175.1 Acidobacteriota bacterium
TCCCGCGCGAAGACTCCAGCATGGCATCCAGCTTCTTGAGCTGCGCGCCCATCACCGCCCCGGTGAACTCGCTCATGCGGTACTGGCCGCCGACGAACCAGGCGAGCTGCGGCTTGCCGATCAGTTCCTCGTGCGGGGGCCGCAATCCGCCCAGGTCGTGGAAGCGCGCGGCGCGCTCGAACAACACCGGGTCGCTGGTCACCACGGCGCCGCCCTCGCCGGCCGAGATGGTCTTGTTGACCTGGAAGCTGCAAATGCCGATGTCGCCGATCGAGCCGAGTTGCTTGCCCTTGTAGCGCCCGCCCACGCTTTGCGCGTAGTCTTCCAGGATGCGAATCTTGCGGCTGCGGGCGATCTCCAGGATGGGGTCCATGTCGGCCGGCCCGCCCAGGATATGAACGGCCATGATCACCTTGGTCTTGGGGGTGATCTTGCGGTCGAGGTCTTTGGGGTCCAGGTTCAGCGTCTCGTCCACCTCGGCGAACACCGGGAGCCCGCCGGCCAGCACTATCGCGTTGTAGCAGGAGTACCAGGTCCAGGCGGGAAGAATCACCTCGTCGCCCGGCCCCACCTCCAGCGCGCTGATAGCGGAAATCAGCGCCGAGGTGCCGGAAGTGACGGCCACCGCGTACTTCGCGCCCTGGTGACGGGCATAATCGCGCTCGAAATTGAGCACCTTGGTGGGCTTGGCCGCGCCATACCAGCGGAACGGGGTCTTCGATTTGACGACGTCGAGCACTTCGCGCTCTTCGGCCGCGTCGTAATAGTCAGCGCCCCAATAACCGGCCGTCAGCCTGGTGGCGCGCACGGGCTTGCCGCCGTTGATGGCCAGCTCCTTGGGATCGACCGGGGCCGCCATGGCTCCGGGGCCCGCCGTCAGCGCGGCCACCGACGCCGCTACGAATTTTCTGCGGTTCATCGTGGGAACCTCCTAAACGGGGCAGTTTAAGGCGTACGCGAGAAAGTTTAAAGCCCAAAATCGTCATAGCCAATCCGGCTGACGGCTGTCGGCTATCGGCTGACGGCATACGGCCTGAAGGGGGCCTCGTTCGCCGTACCGGTCGGGTGTTCCGACAGCCGACAGCCGTCAGCCGACAGCCCAAGCTTTGTGGCAATTCTGACGCCCTCGTCTTCTTCTCTGACTTCTGCTTTGAACTTTGAACTTTAGACTTTAAACTTCCCCCATGAGCCAAGCTGTTGTTTCGCCCAACATGATCCGGCCAGGAAAGAACTCGCCCCTGGGCGCGCACTGGATGGGGCAGGGAGTCAACTTCGCGTTGTTTTCCCAAAACGCGGAGAAAGTGGAGTTGTGTCTGTTTGCGCGCCCGGAAGACGGCGAGCCCGTGCGCACCGTGGAAGTTGCCCACAAGACGCGCAACGTGTGGCATTGCCTGCTGCCCGACTGCCGGCCGGGCCAGCTCTACGGCTACCGCGTCTACGGGCCATACGATCCGCAGCGCGGCAAGCGGTTCAATCCGGCCAAGCTGCTGCTGGATCCTTACGCCCGGGCGCTCACCGGCAAGGTCGATTGGTCGCGCGGCACCGCCCTTTCCTACGACCCGTTGAAGCTGGAGAAAGACCTGGCCCTGGATCGCTCCGATGACGCGGCGGCCATGCCCAAGTGCGTGGTCGTGGATCACCGCTTCGAGTGGGATGGCGACCAGCCCTTGCGCACCCCACTGGGCCGCTCGGTCATTTATGAGCTGCACGTGAAGGGTTTCACCAAGCGCTTCCCCGGGCTGGATCCCAAGCTGCAAGGCAGCTACGCGGGCCTGGCGGCGCCGGAAGTGATGGAATACCTGACCGGCCTGGGTGTGACGGCTGTGGAGTTGCTTCCGGTCCACGAGTGCCAGCCGGAGGGCTTCCTGCTGGAGCGCGGCCTGACCAACTACTGGGGCTACAACACCGCCGGCTTTTTCGCGCCCGACGGCCGCTATAGCTCCTCGGGCACGCTGGGAGGGCAGGTGACCGAGTTCAAGCAGATGGTCAAGCGGCTGCATCGCGCCGGAATCGAGGTCATCCTCGACGTGGTCTACAACCACACGGCGGAAAGCGACCACCTGGGCCCCACACTGAGCTGGCGGGGCATCGACAACGAGGACTATTACTGGCTGGTGGAGGGCGATCCCTACCACTACATGGATTTCACCGGCTGCGGGAACACGCCGCGCATGACCAACCCCGACGTGCTGAAGCTCATCATGGACAGCCTGCGCTACTGGGCGCGCGAGATGCACGTGGACGGCTTCCGCTTCGATTTGGCCTCCACGCTGGCGCGCGACGAAAAGGGGGTGGATCGCCTCTCCGCGTTCCTCGAGATCCTGCACCAGGACCCGGTGCTGTGCAACGTCAAGCTGATCGCGGAGCCTTGGGACGTGCGTGCCGGCGGCTACCAGGTGGGCAACTTCCCCGTCGACTGGAGCGAATGGAACGGGCGCTTCCGGGACATTGTCCGCCGCTTCTGGCGCGGCGACTCCGGCCAGGTCTCGGAACTGGCCTACCGCATCACCGGCAGCAGCGACCTGTATTGCCACAACGGCCGCAGCCCCGACGCCAGCATCAATTTCATCACCTGCCACGACGGGTTCACCCTCTACGACCTGGCCAGCTACGACTCCAAGCACAACGAGGCCAACCTGGAAGAGAACCGCGACGGCAACGACTACAACTGCAGTTGGAATTGCGGCGCCGAAGGCGAGACCGACGACCGCGGCGTGCGGCAACTGCGCCGGCGCCAGGTGCGCAATTTCATTTCCACCCTGCTGCTGGCACAAGGCACTCCCATGCTGTGCGCCGGCGACGAGTTCGCCCGCACCCAGGGCGGCAATAACAACGCCTACTGCCAGGACAACGAGATCAGTTGGGTCGATTGGGCGCTGCGGGAGGAAAACGCGGACCTGCTGGAGTTCACCCGCCGCTGGCTGGAGTACCGCAAGAAGCACCCCTGCCTGCGCCGCACCCGCTTCTTCGAGGGCCGCGACTTCGGGCTGGACGAGCTCAAGGACATCACCTGGCTGCGGCCCGACGGGGTGGAGATGGCCGCCGGCGACTGGTCGGAAGACTTCGTCCGTTGCCTGGGATTCGTCATCGACGGCAAAGACCTGCGCGAGGTGGACCAGCACGGCCGGGTGCTGACCGACGGCGTCTTCCTGATCCTGCTGAACGCGCACCACGCGGCCATTCCGTTCACGACCCCGGCTCTCGACTCGGGCCGCTGGCTCTGCCTGATGGATACGACGGAGGGCTGGCTTTCCGAGCAACGCCTGGTGGAGCCGGGTGGCGAGTATTCCTTGGAAGGCCGCTCGGTGGCCCTTCTGGAGTGGTCGCGGAAATAGGTGGCAGGTGAGGCTCTCGCCGGCAGCCTCCCGCGGCTAGGCCCGGAACAGGTCGTGGAGCAGCCAGGCGAGAATAATCGGGCGGCTGCGAATCTGCGACAGGCAATAGGGCAGCCAGGCGTGGCCGAAGGCAACGTAGAAGCGCATGCCAACGCCGAAAGGCCGGGCGACCCCTTCCCAGCCATGCCGAATTCCGTAGAGCTGCTCCAGTTCACAGCTCGTGCCTGCCTGGCGCAATCGCCGGAGTGATTCGCGTGCCAGCGGCTGGTCGTGGGTGGCCACGGCCACATGGCTGCGGCGGCCGGCCAGCGCATCGACCAATTGCAGGAACCCTTGGGCCGGATCGCATTCCGCACCAGGCGCGTCGGGGAACTGGCCCTTCACCAGCCGCACCGGAATGCCCAACTCCATGGCCCATTCGGCGTCGGCCAGGCTGCGCCGCCAGCGGCTGGGCAGAGTACAACTGAGATTCGAATAGCGCGGAAGCGCGCGCTCCAGCAGCCGGAACGTGGGTGTGGCCGATAGGGGATCATGCGAGTCGAAATGGATCCTGATGCCCGCAGGCCGCGCCGCTTCCACCACTTCCCCCAAGAGGTCCAGGTCATAGTGCAGCGACGGCACCTTCACCGAAAGGTAGGAATCGAGCTGCTCGCTGGCGATGGCGCTCGCCGCCTGCCGGTAGG
>JAPKYU010000685.1 GCA_026394175.1 Acidobacteriota bacterium
CGATCTGGTTACGCTTCTCCGCAAGGAAGCGGCCGAACAACCGCAATTGCTAGCCCCGCTCGGCCTCCATCCCTCGGCTGAAGCCTTCACTTCGGCCGCCGCAGCATGAAAAGATGTAGAAACTCCAGAGCACAGCCTTCAGGATGTGCCTTTACCCTGCTGTAGCATAGCCTTCAGGCTGTGCCGCCAAAGGCGCTCGAATACTTCCAGAGCCGCGGATGGGACACCAGTGCCGCTCGTACCGGGTTCCTCTCGATATAAGCTCTGATCTTCTGGAATTCCTGTGCGCTCCTGACCCAATGGTCATACGATTCCTGCTGCCAGAAATGGTCTCCCGTCCGCCGCAGGACCAGATTTGCCTCGCGTGCCGACACTCCTTTGATCCAGTTGGTTATCTTCGCCAGAGGAGCGAGCGGCTTCACCAGCAGGTGGACGTGGTTCGCCATCACCACGAAAGAATAAAGCTCGTACATCCCGCTTTCCGCTCCGGCACGTATCGTTTTCAGCACGCAGTCGGCCACTACGGGATACGCCAGCCATTTCGGCCCGGTGGCCGCGCGATCAAGCAGACGGTCGAACTCAGCGAAAGCACGTCCCTGATCTTGGATCATCTGCCGTTTGCATTTGTACGTAGCTGGCAGGCTGCCGAATAGCCTCCATGTGAGAAGCATTGAGGTTCCTGGAGGTTGCCAATGAGGCAGGTTGCGGCGATACCACATGCGGGAAGGATACGTCTTCGACGAGCGCATGACAACACTTCAACATTGGCCGCACCGACCGGTACGTTCTTGAGTTGGGCGGAACGAAAAGGGCGGCACAGCCTGAAGGCTATGTTACTAATGCGCGATGAACGGCGCGGGAGTGAAGCAAAGCAGGAAGATAGCCAGGGCGATGGCCCCCATCCAGCGGCGGCGGCGGTCCAGCGGGAGGGGGTCGAACAGGACCGGGTGGCGCATGCCCAGGAAAAACAGCAGCGTGGCCCACATCAGCCAGCCGTACCAGAACAGGTAGCCCAGCGGCAGCAGCCCCAGCAGGAACAACCGCGACAACAGGCGGTGCTTCTCCCCGATGATGGCGTACAGGATGTGCCCGCCATCGAGCTGCCCGATGGGGATCAGGTTCAGGGCCGTGGCAAACAGGCCCACCCATGCGGCCCGGGCGATGGGATGCAGGTAGATGTTGTGCTCTCCGACGCCCGGATAGTACAGGTGCTCGAGGAAGCGCACCAGCAGGGGATTGCCCAGGGTCAGCGTCCCGGGGTAGTGCATGGCCGGCACGATCCGCGAGAATGCGATTCCAACCAGCAGGACCGGGAGGGCCACAGAGAAGCCCACCAGCGGTCCTGAAATGCCGATGTCGAATAGCGCGCGCCGGCTGACGATCGGCTCGCGTATGCGAATGAAGGCGCCCATGGTCCCGATAATGGTGGGCGCCGGAATGAAATAAGGATAGCTGGCCGCGATGCCGTGGTAACGGCAGGTCAGGTAGTGGCCCATTTCGTGGGCCAGCAGGATGCCCAGCAGGGTCAGGGAAAAGG
The DNA here is from genome assembly GCA_026394175.1 of Acidobacteriota bacterium. Classification (GTDB taxonomy): domain Bacteria; phylum Acidobacteriota; class Terriglobia; order JAJPHL01; family JAPKYU01; genus JAPKYU01. The sequence continues at coordinate 1,538 of JAPKYU010000685.1, forward strand.
GAAGCCCGGTGAGCAGCCGCTCCGGATGCCCCCACACCACGGAGAAGGGGTTCAGGTTGCGCTCCAAATCAAAGGCTGGCAGGTTGTGCGCGTAATTGAATGCCAGTTGCGCCCCGACGGCCAGCGTGGTCACCGCCGTCAGCACCAACAGCAGAAGATGCAGCCAGGTGCGCTGGCGCCGGAGCGGTGAACGGGCGACTTCCTGGGTGGACGGAAACTCGTACTCAAATGGCAGCAGCCGGTAGGAAGGGTCACTCATGGGGAATCATCGGGGGTCGCGGGTTGGGGCGCCGCCGAGGAGTCGCACGTCTGGCGCGTGCCGGAGCACAGCGCTGCTCGGGGCTGACCTACAGCGATTGAAGCTCCTTGCCGGGCTTGAAACGAACCGCTCTGCACGGAGGGATACTGACCACGTCGCCGGTTCGCGGGTTCCGGCCGATCCCTGTCTTCCTGGGCTTGACATTGAAGACACCGAAGCCGCGCAGCTCGATTCGGTCGCCTCGCGCCAGGGCCTTCTTCATGGTTTCAAAGACCGTCTCAACCGCCTGCTCGGCCTTCGTTTTTGTGATCCCGGTGCGGTTCACGACTTCGTTGATCATGTCGAGCTTAATCACTGCGTATCCCTCCTCGTGGGCCTCAGTATTATCAATCCGAACTCCATTCCAAATCAAGACACCGATTCAGGCCGCGTCAAGCCCCGGGGTCGTCGCACACCCCCTGCAGAGAATTGATGCGCGCCAAATGACGGAGCTTCACGGTGTTGCGCCGGGAAATGGTTGCGGCGCGGCGGCCCTCCCCAGTGCAGTGTCTTGGAAATGGAGCCACCGAGGCGGAAGGCGGAAGGCAGATGGCGGCAGGCGCCTGTTTCTGTGGCCTTCTGCCTTCTCCATTGTCAGCTTGTTTCTGAGACATGACGCTAAGGGGGTCGGTGGCCAATGTGGTACCTGGCGTGCTCAAGAAAACGCTAATCGTGCATTTTTCTGTGGACAGGCCGCTCCGTATCTGGTAAATTTGCGCGTTTCCCTGGGGGACGGCCGGGGCCGGGGGCCAGTGGTTGCCGTATCTTGTTGAAGCGGCTGTGGTTGCGGTCCAGATGTGAAGGATCCGGCGCAGAGGGCGTAGCTCCCGAGGGGGGGTGCGCAGCCCAGCGGACCGAGTGGCAAGCTGGTTGCTCACCATCCGCGGGGAGTTCGGTCTAAAGCCATTGCCCGGTTCCGCCCCCATAACTTAGGGAGCGGCCGCGCACTGTGATGCTGTGACAGGATGGGCTACAGCGGCGTGGCAAGGACGAGGCTTGGCCTGGGGAAGCGAGACCGAGCGGCGTGTTCTGTCGCCGCACGGCGCGGCCTAAGCCCGTTCGCAGCAATGACATGGCTCCGTGGAACTGGGAGGTGCGAACATACGTCTAATGCTGTTGGCTGGGGACGCGAAAGCGGGCGGACGCGGACCAGGCGGCGGCGAGAAAAAGGGCGAATTGGGTGAATCCATCGCCACCAGAATTGATCTAATTTAGCGGCCAAGTGCCTGATTGAGGCCAAGGAAGGAAGGAACATGGCAAAGACACTGACCAAGAACAAGCAGATGGTACAGTACCGAGAAGCTCTGCGGGAGAAAGCGCAGGAGCTGCGGCGCAATATCAGTTCCCTGGCCGCCTCGGAAATCGTCGCGCACCGCGAGGAGCCCAATGACGTGGTGGACCTGGCCGGGCAGAGCCACGAGGAGTGGCTGTTCCTCAACCGCAACGCCCAGAACATCGCCCTGCTGCGCCAGGTCAATGAAGCGCTGGAGCGGATCGACGAGGGCACGTACAGCGTGTGCGCCGGCTGCGATCAGCCCATATCGCCCAAGCGCCTGGCGGCCGTGCCGTGGGCCAAGTATTGCATCGGCTGTCAGGAAAAGCACGGCTCCTGGACCAACTGATTCTGTTTCCCTGTCCCATGAGTGCGAAGCGGTTTTCCCCCGCTTCGCACTTTCTGTTTTCCCGCCCGAAATGCCGACTGGCGACTTGCGGCCGGCGACCGGCGGAACATCCGGCCCGATAGCCGACAGCCGATAGCCGTCAGCCGCTGTGGCCCGCGAGGCGCGCCGCCAGCTTCAGGGCGGCGGTCAGGCTGCGGGTGGAAGCTTCGCCGCGCCAGGCGATGTCAAACGCGGTCCCGTGATCCACGGAGGTGCGGATGATGGGCAGGCCCAGCGTGACGTTCACCCCGCCCTCGAAATCGAGCAGCTTGGCGGGGATGTGACCCTGGTCGTGATACATGGCGACCACGGCGTCGAAGCGCTTGCGCCGCACCGCCAGGTAGAACACCGTGTCGGGCGGGAAGGGGCCTTCCACCGGCAGCCCGCGGTCGCGCGCCGCCCGCACCGCCGGCTCGATTTCTTCCATCTCTTCCCGGCCGAACAGGCCGTGCTCGCCGGCGTGCGGGTTCAGCCCGGCCACCGCAATGCGGGGCTGCGGTTTCAACCGCGAGACGGCCCGCCAGGTCAGCTCGATCACCCGCTCGATGCGCTGCTTCTTCACGCGCTGGATCGCCATTTCGAGCGAACAGTGGGTGCTGACGTGGGTCACGATCAGTTGCTCGGAGGCCAGCATCATGGCCACGTCGGCGGCGCCGCACAGGCCGGCAATCAGCTCGGTGTGCCCGGCGAAGCCGGGATCGGAGAGTCGGGTGGCTTCCTTGTTCATGGGCAGGGTGACCAGGCCGGCGATCTCGCCCGCCAGCGCCGCGCCGGTGGCGGCCACAACGTACTGGCGGGCCGCCGCGCCCGACTTGCGGCTGATCCGGCCGGGACACAGGTCGCCGGGCGCCAGCAGTCCCAGGTTCACGATATTGAGCTGGCCCGGCCGGTAGTCGCCGGCGCGCTCGATCACGCCCAACTCCACCCCGTATCCCAGCGACTGGTTGGCGCGCTCCAGCGCCTCCAGATCGGCGAAGGCCACGAACGGATGCCGAAGCTCGCCGTGACGAAACGCTTTCAATAGGATTTCCGGGCCGACCCCGCTCGAGTCGCCCATGGTAATGCCGAAGATCATGCGCCATGCTCCCGTTGTTCCAGGAATTACCATATCAGGTTCCGGGCATCATGCATCCGGCGGTGTTGGCCGGAGCGGTTTTTGGGGTTGCCGGCTCGCGCCGCGCGGACGTATAGTGGCCCTTTCTTGCCGGAGGGTAGGATGCGCGCGAACCACACCAAGGACCGGCTGGCAAAAGGCGAAGTGGCCATCGGCTGCGCCATTCAGCACTATCGCTCGGCCGACATTCCGCGAACCTTCGCCGCGGCCGGTTTCGATTACGCCTTTCTGGACATGGAACACGGCCCGTTCGACCTGGAGACGGTCCAGGACATGATCGCGGCGGCCGTGCGCTCCGGCATCACGCCGGTGGTGCGGGTGGGCGAGATGCTGTATTCGTTGGTGGCCCGCGCCCTGGACGCCGGCGCCCAGGGCATTATCTTCCCGCGCGTCGAATCTCCCGAAGCGCTCCGGGAGGCGCTGAACTGGACCAAGTTCCCGCCCCAGGGCAAGCGCGGCTTCGGCGTGCTGCCGCCGCATATCGATTACGAACCGCGGAGCATGCCCGCCATCACCCGGCACCTGAATGAGAATACGCTGGTGGTGGTTCAGTTCGAAACCCGCGCGGCCATGGACCGCCGCGAGGAACTGCTGGCGTTGCCGGGCATCGACGTGGCCATGGTTGGTCCGGCCGACCTCTCGATTGCCCTGGGCGTTTCCGGCGAGGTGGATCACCCGATCATGATCGAATCCATCACCGCGCTGATGGAATCGTGCCGCCGCCATAACGTGGTTCCGGGCATCCACTGCCGCACCACGGCGCAGGCGGCCGCCTGGATCGAGCGTGGCATGCGCTTTGTGGGCGCCGGCGGGGAGCATAACCTGCTGCTGGAACGGGCCCGTGAGAGTGTGGTTGAGCTCCGCCAGGCGTCGGCGAAGACCGCTGCCCGGCCGTCTTGACCTTTTCCCATGCCGCGATAAGATGGTTCGAGCAAGAATCCAGGAAAGGAGCGCTCTCGTGAACGATCGTCAATCCACAGTTTCGCGCCGCAGGTTTCTGGAAACCGGCGTGGCGGCCGCCGGCGCATTCACCATCCTGAAGCCGGAATTGGTTCGCTGCTCTCAGGCCAGTTCGAAGATCACCGTCGGGCTGATCGGCTGCGGGAACCGGGGCACCTACGACGCCGGTTTGCTGATCGGCACCGGCAAGGCAACCATCACCGTGTTGTGCGACCTGTTCGAGGACCGCACCGAAGCGGCGATGCAGAAGCTCAAGCTCGACCGCCCCGCCGTTCACACCGATTACCAAAAGGTGCTGGCTTCCGGCGTCGATGCCGTCATCATCGCCACGCCGCCGTTTGAGCATCCGCCGATGCTGGAAGCGGCGGTGCAGGCGCGCAAGCACGTTTTCTGCGAGAAGCCCATGGGAGTGGACCTGGCGGGCTGCAAGCGCGTCATCGCGGCGGGGCGCATGGCCGACCCCAAGAAGTGCATCAGCGTCGGCTTCCAGCAGCGCTATGGCCCGGTTTATAAAGAAGCCTACAAGCGCGTGACCGGCGGCGACATCGGAGAACTGGCCGTGGCCCGCGCCTACTGGATCGGCTCCGATCCCTTCAAGCGTGTGCCCTATCCGGACCCCAAGGTAGAGAAGATCCG
>JAPKYU010000029.1 GCA_026394175.1 Acidobacteriota bacterium
AGCCATTGGTGTGCAGGCCGGTGGAAGGCAGGCCCAGGAGCAAGTCGCCGGCGCGCACGCGGCTGCCGTCCAAAATCGCGACCCGCTCCACGATGCCCACGATGAAGCCCGCCAGATCGTACTCGCCTTCGGCATAGAAGCCGGGCATCTCGGCCGTTTCTCCGCCGACGAGCGCGCAACCGTTCGCGCGGCAGGCAGCCGAAAGCCCGGCGACGATCTGCTCAACCGTATCGGGCCGGAGGCGGCCGGTGGCCAGGTAATCGAGGAAAAAGAGCGGCTCGGCGCCTTCCACCGCGATGTCGTTGACGCAATGGTTGACCAGGTCGGCGCCGACGGTATTGTGCCTGCCCGCCAGGAAAGCAACTTTCAGCTTGGTGCCCACCCCGTCGCAACTCGAGACCAATACGGGATCGCGCCAGCGGCGGCGGGGCAGCCGGAACAGGCCGCCGAAGCCGCCGATTTCGGCCAGCACGTTCTTGTTGAATGTGGCGCGGGCTAGGCGGCGGATGCGGGCCTTGGCGCGCTCGGCCGCCTCGATGTCCACCCCGGCATCCGCGTAGGTGACGGGCTTCGGCTTCGTTTCGATCAAACGTCGTTACCTTGCAGTGTGAGTGCAGCCGCGATTGTACCATTGTCCGCGGGCGAGCCTCATAGGACACAGATAAACACTGAGAGACACAGATTAACTGCGATCTGTGTTCATCAGTGTTTATCAGTGTCCAATCAGAGCAGCAAACCGGTGCGGCGCCAGCGCGTCTTAGAGAAGAAGTGCCTGGCGACTTCGGAATAGAAGCGCAGCCGGTCGATGAAGTGCTCGCGAAGCCAGGCTTCGCTGGGGGCCTCGTACGACCAGTAGACCAGCAAGGGCTCACCGATGACGTTTTCCAGCGGGACCGGCCCCCAGTAGCGGCTGTCGCTGGAATTGTCGCGGTTGTCGCCCATCACGAAGACATGGCCGGCGGGGACCATGAGGGGACCGAAACTCTCGCGGGAAAAGGGATTGGTGTTGGTGTGGATGACGTAGGGCTCGATCAATCCCCGCCCGTTCACGTACACCTGGCTGCGGCGGATCTCGATGCGGTCGCCGGCCAGCCCGACGGCGCGCTTCACGTAAACCATCGACGGGTCGCGCGGATAGCGGAAGGCGATAATGTCCTGGCGCCGGATCTGTTTCCAGGCCGGCAACCGCCAGCCGGTGAAGGGCACGCGGGGGCCATAGGACAGCTTTTGTAGGAAAACGTGGTCGCCCACCAGGATGGTTCGTTCCATGGAGCTGGTGGGGATGATGGTGGCCTCGCCAACGAAAGTGCGGATCAGAAAGACTGTGGCCAGGACCCCCGCCAGCCAGCGGAGGTTGGCCAGCCAGGCGGGACGGCGGGGGCCTCGTGGCGCCGCAGCGAGGTCCGGCGCGGGCCGCCCTCCTCCATCGCCTGCGGCGGCCTGCGGGACCGGCAAGGTGCCGGCGTCACAACCGGCAGATCCGCCGTCTTGAGCGGGCGGAAAGCCCACGCCACTGCCGTCAGCGTCGTTTGGCAAGGCCCGACTCCAGTTCGATGTTGACCAGCTCCGTTGGATACTTCCCCGTATAACAAGCGTTGCAGTAGCGCCGATCGGTGTCGGCCACGGCTGTCCGCAGGCCCTCCAGCGACAGGTAGGCGAGCGAGTCGGCGTTGACGTGCGCGCGAATCTCGTCGATGGTATGGCGCGCCGCGATCAGCTCCCGCTCGGTCGGCGTATCGACCCCATAGAAGCAGGAAGAGATGGTGGGCGGGCAGGAGACGCGCATGTGCACCTCGCGCGCCCCCGCCTCGCGGATCATGCGCACGATCTTGCGGCTGGTGGTGCCGCGCACGATGGAGTCGTCCACCAGCACCACGCGCTGTCCTTCCAGGATGGTGCGCACCGGGTTGAGCTTCAGCTTGACGCCGAAGTCGCGGATCGACTGGCGCGGCTCGATGAAGGTGCGGCCCACGTAATGGTTACGGATCAGGCCGAACTTCAGAGGAATGCCGGACTCAATCGAGTAGCCCAGGGCGGCGGAAACCCCGGAGTCGGGCACCGGCACGACGATATCGGCCTCCACCGGCGACTCGCGCGCCAGCAGCCGGCCCAGCATCTCCCGCGACTGGTGGACGGGACGGCCGAACACCACGCTGTCGGGCCGCGAGAAGTAGACGTGCTCGAAGACGCAGAAGGCCGGGGGCTGCGGCTCGGTGAAACGCATGCGGGTCACCCCCGCCCCGTCCACCACCACCATCTCTCCCGGCTCCACCTCGCTGTCGTAGGCGGCGCCGATCAGGTCGAAGGCGCAGGTTTCCGAGGCGAACACCACGCCGCCGTCCAGCCGCCCCATCGACAGCGGCCGGAAGCCGCGCGGGTCGCGCACCGCGATCAGCCGGTCGCGCGTGAGCATCACGATGGAATAGGCGCCCTCCACCTGCCGCAACGCCTCCGACAGCGCTTCGGGCACCGAGCGGCAACGCGATTCGGCCAGCAGGTGCAGCAACACTTCGGTGTCGCTGTTGGTCTGGAAAATGGACCCCTTGCGTTCCAGCCGGGCGCGGATGCCGATGGCGTTGACCAGGTTGCCGTTGTGGCCCAGCGCCAGCGCGCCCTTGTTGCAGTCCACCATCAGCGGCTGGGCGTTCACCAGCGTGGTGTCGCCGGCCGTGGAGTAGCGCGTGTGCCCGATGGCCAGCCGGCCGGGCAGCGATTGCAGCACCGGCTCGGTGAAGATCTCCGAGATCTGGCCCATGCTCTTGAAAATCCGCAGCGATTCCCCGTCGGAACAGACGATGCCGGCGCTTTCCTGCCCGCGATGCTGGAGCGCATACAGGCCCAGGTAGGCGATCTTGGCCGCCTCCGGATGGCCGTAGACGCCCATGACGCCGCATTCTTCCCGGAATTTGTCAGTCCGATACATTTCGGATTGCGGATTTCGGACTTCAGACTGCGGTTGCTTGAAATCCGTCCGCCGCGGCGGACATTCCGCAATTACTTGAGCTTCTCGTCTAGGGCCTGCTCCCAGACACCTCGCAGCTCCTCGACCGGGCAGTCGATCACCCCGGAGCCGTTTACGCTGATGGAAAACGACCGGAGGCGCGTGGCGCCGAGAGCAGCGAACCTAACATTATATTTTGCAGCAGCGCTGTGGACCGCGGCAAGCTGATTATCGGGCACGGTGACCACGATGGCGGAGGCATATTCGGAGAACAGGGCCAGGCGTGGGCCAAGCTGCGAATCGATGTTGGCTTCGATGCCCACTCCGCCGAAGGCCGCCTCGGCCAGGGCCACTGCCAGCCCGCCGTCGCTCACGTCGTGCGCCGAGTGGATGGCGCGCTGCCGGGCCAGCTCCCGGCAACAGGCCTGCACGCGCACCTCGTAGTCCAGGTCCAGCGCCGGCGGCAGACCCCACACGCGGCCGCACACCGAGCGGGCGTATTCGCTGGATCCGAAACACACCAGGGCGTCGTTCACACCGGCATCGGGAAGCCCGCCAAGCACGGCGACGCGCAGACCGGCGGCCGGGAAACGGCTGGGAAGCGGCTCGGCATCGGGTTCCAGCAGGCCGACAATGCCGATCACCGGCGTGGGATACACCGCCTCGCCCAGCGTCTCGTTGTAGAAGCTGACGTTGCCGCCGGTGATGGGCGTCTGGAAGGCCCGGCAGGCTTCGGCCATGCCCTCGACGCTCTCCGCGAACTGCCACATGATCTCCGGCTTTTCGGGATTGCCGAAGTTCAGGCAATTGGTGGCGGCCACCGGAAGGGCGCCCGTACAGCTCACGTTGCGGCAGGCTTCGGCCACGGCCAGCCGCGCGCCCAGCCGGGGCTCCAGCCAGGCATAGCGGCCGTTGCCGTCCAGCGCCATGGCCAGCCAGCGGCCCGTTTCCTTCAGCCGCAGTACGGCCGCGTCGCTGCCGGGGCCGACCACGGTGTTGGTCCGCACCATGTAGTCGTACTGTTCCCAGATCCAGCGCTTGGAAGCGATGGTGGGGCTGGCGAGCAAAGCCTTCAAATCAGGTGTCAGGTTCCGGTCTGCGGCGTCTTCCCTGACACCTGACACCTGGCACCCGACACCGAACACACCTGGCGGAGGTTCCAGGGGCGCCAGCCGCGCGGCCGGTTTTTGCGGGCGGGCGTACTCAGGCGCCTCGTCGGTCAGCGCGCTGTTGGGGATGTCGGCCACCACTTCGCCGTGCTGGCGCACCCGCAGGCGGCCGTCGCCGGTCACCGTACCGATGGTGACCGCATCCAGACCCCACTTGCGGAAGACGCGGAAGACTTCCTGCTCCCGGCCGCGCTCGGCCACCAGCAGCATCCGCTCCTGTGATTCGCTCAGCATGATGTCGTAGGGGGACATGCCGGTCTCGCGCTGGGGCACGCGGTCCAGCTCGATCTCGATGCCGGTGCCCGCCCGGCCGCCCATCTCGCAAGTGGAGCAGGTC
>JAPKYU010000206.1 GCA_026394175.1 Acidobacteriota bacterium
GTGAACAGGAAGAAGCCGCTGAGCACCGGCAGCGGCGTGGCCAGCCCGCCGAACTCCGTAATCAGGTGGGTATGCCGGCGGTCGTACAGCATGCCCACCAGCAGGAACAAGGCCCCGGTGGACACGCCGTGGTTCAGCATCTGGTACACGGCGCCGTCCAGCGCCTGCTGGTTGAAAGAGAATATGCCCAGCACCACGAAGCCCAGGTGGCTGACCGAGCTGTAGGCCACCAGTTTCTTTATGTCGGGCTGGACCATAGCCACCAGCGCGCCATACACGATGCCGATGATGGCCAGAACGATAATGGCCGGGGCAAACAGCCGGGCCGCTTCCGGGAACAGCGGCAGGCAGAAGCGCGCCATGCCGTAGGTGCCCATCTTCAGCAGGACGCCGGCCAGGATCACCGAGCCGGCGGTCGGCGCTTCCACGTGAGCGTCGGGCAGCCAGGTGTGCAACGGGAACAGCGGAACCTTGATGGCGAAAGCCAGGAAGAAAGCCAGGAACAGCCAGCCCTGCTGGTTGCCCCGCGACAGGATCTGCCCCGACTGCACGGCCGCCAGGATGTCGTTGTAGTCGAAGCTGCCGGTCAGGTTGTAGAGCCAGATAATGGCCACCAGCATCAGCACCGAGCCGACAAACGTAAACAGGAAAAACTTCACGGCCGCGTAGATGCGCCGCCCGTGGCCCCAGACGCCGATGATGAAGTACATCGGCACCAGCGAGACTTCCCAGAAGGCGTAGAACAGGAAAAGATCGAGGGAGACGAAGACGCCGATCATGCCCGTCTCCAGCACCAGCATCAGGAAGAAGAATTCCTTGACCCGGGACTCGATCGAGTTCCAGGAGGCCAGCATGGCCAGCGGTGTCAGCAACGTGACCAGCAGCACCAGCCACAGGCTGAGCCCGTCCAGGCCGATGTGGAAGCGAATGGGCGGCGAAATGATCCAGGTGGCGTCCACCTCGAACTGCCAGCCGGCCTGCGCGGCCTGGAAGCGCGCGGCCAGGGGGATGGAGATGAAGAATTCGGCGATGGCCGCCACGAGCGCCGTGCGGCGCAGCAGTCCCTTCTCGCGGCCCGGGATCGTCAGCAGGCCGAGGGCCGCGGCCAGCGGCAGAAACAGCACTAATGCCAGCAGCGAAGTCATTTCCAAGCTATCAGTTCTCAGCTATCAGCTATCAGCTCTGCCAGCCGGAAGCTGAGAGCTGAAAGCTGAGAGCTTCATTTCGCCCAAAGAAACGTCATAAAGCTCACCACCAGCACCGCGCCGGCCAGCACCCAGCCGGCATAGCTGCGGATGTTGCCGGACTGCAAGCGGCGGGCGGCACCGCCAATGTTCCGCGCTCCTTGCGCCACTCCGTCCACCGCCGCGTCGATGACGCCCACGTCGATGGCGCGCCAGAGCAGCCGCGTGGAGCCAACCACCAGCGGGCGAACAATGGCGAAGTTGTATGCTTCGTCCACGTAATACTTGTTCAGCACCAGACGATACAGGGCGCCCAGGCGCTCGGCGCTGCGCTCGGCCAGCCGCGGCCGCGCCACATAAAGCAGCCAGGCCAGGCCGATTCCGAGCGCGGCCACGCCCACAGCCAGAAGACTGAAGCCGATCTCCAGGGCGGCGTGTTCTTGGGCGGCGTGGGCCGCCGGCGCCAATTCCTCGGCCAGCCGAAACACCGGCGCCAGAAAGGCCTCGAAACGGTCGTGGCCGCCCAGGGCCTTGGGCCAGCCCACGAACCCGCCCACCACCGACAGGAACGCCAGCACCGCCAGCGGCGCCAGCATCACCCGCGGCGATTCGTGGGCGTGGTGCGCGGCCTCGCTGCGCGGCTCGCCGTGGAAGGTCAGGAAGAACAGGCGGAAGACGTAGAACGCGGTCAGCCCGGCCGTCGCCAGGCCCACCAGCCAGTACAGCCAGCTTCCCGATGGCGAACCAAGGGGGCTGGCCTTCCACAAAATCGCATCCTTGCTCACGAAGCCGGACAACGGGAAGATGCCGGCGATGGCCAGCGCCGCCGCCAGGAACGTTCCGTAGGTCCAGGGAATCGCCTGGCGCAGGCCGCCCATCTTCCGCATGTCCTGCTCGCCGGCAATGGCGTGGATGACGCTGCCCGCGCCGAGGAACAGCAGCGCCTTGAAAAAGGCGTGGGTCATCAGGTGAAAAATGCCGGCGCCGAACGCGCCCACGCCGCAGGCCAGGAACATGTATCCAAGCTGGCTGATGGTGGAGTAGGCGAGCACGCGCTTGATGTCGGTCTGGGTGACGCCGATGGTGGCGGCGAACAGGGCCGTGGCCGCGCCCACGACGGCCACCGCGGTCATAGCCAGCGGCGCGTGGGTGAACAGCACGCCCGAGCGCGCCACCATGTAAACGCCGGCCGTCACCATGGTGGCGGCGTGGATCAGCGCGCTCACCGGCGTGGGGCCTTCCATGGCGTCCGGCAGCCACACGTACAGCGGAAGCTGCGCCGATTTGCCGGCGGCGCCCATCAACAGCAGCAGGCAAATCCAGGTGAGCGGGCCGGCCGACATGGGGGTTTCCTTCGGCATCGACGCCACCGCAGGAAACACCTGCCGGAACTCCAGGCTGCCCACCATCCAGTAGATCGAGATCACCGCCAGGGTGAAGCCGAAATCGCCCACGCGGTTGACGATGAACGCCTTCTTGCCCGCGTCAGCCGCCGACTTCTTCGTGAACCAGTAACCGATCAGCAGATACGAGCACAGCCCCACGCCTTCCCAGCCCACGAACATCAGCAGGTAATTGCCGGCCAGCACCAGCGTCAGCATGAAGAAGGTAAACAGGTTCAGGTAGGAAAAAAAGCGGTAGTAGCCGGGATCGTGGGCCATGTAGCCGACCGAGTAGATGTGGATGAGCAGGCCCACGCCGGTCACCACCGCAACCATCACCGCCGAGAGCGGGTCCAGATACAGCGAGAAGTCGATTTGCAGATTGCCGGCAACGACCCACGGCGCGATCCTCTCCACATAGGCGTCCCCGGCGTGCCAGGGGAAGCGCAGGAAGGTGAAGAAGGCGTACGCGCAGGCCAAACTCACGCTGCCCACACCGACCGCGCTGACGAACGAGCGCGGGCGCGTGCGGCCCAGCAGGCCGTTGATGGCCGCGCCGGCCAGCGGCAGCAGCGGAATCAGCCAGAGATGGTATGAACCGCTCAAGTTAAAGCTTCCCTAGTGTGCTGAGTCATAAATGCGTTTACAAAGTCGCTGTACCTTGCCGAGGATCAGATCTGCGTCTGCTGTCCAGATGAAAGGCCTCGGCTCTCTGTCGTTTTGCTCCAAGTACTCGCGGATCGCTTTTTCCAGGCTCC
>JAPKYU010000541.1 GCA_026394175.1 Acidobacteriota bacterium
TGCGCCACCACCTCGTTCATGCGTCCCCACAACGCGCGGTCGGCGATCTTCAGGTGCAGCACCTCGACCGGCGCGCCGGCCGACCGGCCGATCTCGATGGCCTCCTCGAGCGCGTCGAAGATCCCGATGCCTTCGGTGCGAATGTGCGTGCAGTAAATCCCGCCGTACTTTTTCGCCACGCGCACCAGGTCCAGGATCTCCTGTCGGGTGGCGGCCGAGGACGGCGGGGTGATCAAGGAGTCGGCCAGTCCCAGCGCGCCCTGCCGCATGGCTTCCGCGACTAGGGCGCGCATCTCGGCCATTTCCGCGGCTGTTGGCCGGCGCATGTCGTACCCCACCGCGCATTCCCACACCTGTCCCAGGCCGACGTAGGAGGCGATGTTGGTGGCCACGCCGCGTTTCTCCAGAAGCCGGAAGTATTCAACCAGCGTCCGCCACCGCTCGGTGACGGCGGCCGGCGCCGCCCAGCGCGCCTTGCCGGCAACGGGCCCGGCTGAGTTCGCTTCCCCCAGCACCATGGTGGTCACGCCCTGGTGCACCATGCTGCGGGCGCCGGGATCGATCAGGATGGAGTAATCGGAGTGGTTGTGGGCGTCGATGAATCCGGGGCAGACGACGAGGCCGGCCGCGTCAATCTCCCGCCGGGCCGCGCCGTTCACCTTGGGCATCTCGGCAATGGTGTCGCCGCGGATGGCCACGTCGCCGGGGAAGGCGGGCCGGCCGCTGCCGTCCACGATGCGGGCATTGCGGATCACCAGGTCGTAGGCGCGCTCCTGGGCGCGCAAGTTTGCCGCGCCGAGCGCGGCCGCTGCCATTCGCGCGAACTCTCGCCGGTTCATGGCTGCTGTTTTACCACAAGCGCGGGCGGGGATAGCGGCGCGTTTCGCGATCGCCCGTTGACTTGATTGCCGGCGGAGCGTAGCATCACCCCCGTCGTGCATGAGCCGCAAGACGATTCAACCGATAGAAGGAGAAGAACCATGTGCCGGATCACCAGGCGGGAACTATTGGCAGGCGGCGCGGCGGTCTTGAACCTGGCCTCGGAATTGCCGGCCTCCCAATCCAGTGCGGGCGGCGCGGAAGCCGGCAAGGTGGATCTGCTCGCGCCCGATATTTATTTTCATGAGGGGCAGCTTTCCGCACAGGCGGATGCGGTCTGCAACAACGGCTGGATCATCTTCGAGGATTACGTGCTGGTGATCGACGCCAATTTTCCCGGCGGCGCCAGAGAGATCATCGGCAAAATCCGCCGCATCACCGACCGGCCGATCCGCTTTGCCTTCGACACCCACCACCACGGCGACCACGCCTACGGCAACCAGGTATTTGTCGAGAACGGGGCGGTTCCGCTGGCGCATACCGGCGTGGTGGAGGAGATGAAGCGGTACGAAACGGGTTACTATGCCGGCAAGCCGGGAGCCTGGGAGCAGGCGGCGAAGGGCCGCGCGGACGTGAAGAACAGCAAGCTTAAGCCGCCCTCGGTTCTTTTCCCGAGGGAACTTTTCTTTGACGACGGCAAGCACCGCGTGGAGCTGATTCACCTGGGCGTGGCGCACACCCATGGCGACGCCGTGGCCTGGCTGCCGAAGGAAAGAATCCTGTTTACCGGGGATGTCTGCGTCAACGGGCCATACAACTACGTCGGCGACGGCGAGGTTGAAAAATGGGTGCCGACTCTGGACGCCGCCAAGCAGCTCGGCGCGCGCACCGTCTGCCCGGGGCATGGCCCGCGCGGCGCGGCGGCGATGCTGGACGATCAGCAGGCGTTCTTCAAGATGCTGCGGGAGCAGGTCGGCGCGCTGATGGCCAAGAAACCGCCGGAAGAGGCGCGGGCCCTGGTCGAGCCCCTGCGCGCCACCCTCAAAGCCAACCCTCAGATTGCCCGCTATGTCGGAGAGCGCTCGGCCCAGTGGGATCCTTTTCCGGCACAGGTGCAGAAAGTCTACTTGGAAATGACCGGCCGGAAACTCGCGGCCTTGCCGCGGGAGTCGCACCAGGCCCGCCTGGTCCACGCCCGCGCGCACGGTCTGGCCTGACGCTACTGTGAGGCGCTATACTAAACGCCATCCCGGAACTGAAAATGCAAACTCCAGCTCAGAGGAGCCTCCGATGATTGCCAAAGCCAGACTGCTCATAGTCGCGTGCATCCTGGTTGTTTTCTGCGCCCCCTCCGGCGGCGCGCAGGGACCTTCCGCCAGGAAGAAAGCTTCCGCCAAGTCTCAAGCCAGGTACACGATTTCGGGCCGGATCGATGGCATCCCGACTCCCCGGCGGGCCACCGTGGTGGCCAAGGGGCACAATCGGCCGTCCCATTCGATAACCACCCATGCGGATGGAACGTTCATCTTCCGCAACCTGCTTCCGGGCACTTACGAGATCCGGCCAAGGCACAATGCTCTCCTTTTCTCGCCATCGTTCCATACCGTGGCCCTCCCCAGTCACGACGTAGGGAATGTGCACTTCACGGCCCGCGAAAGGCCGCACAAGAGGAGGTAGGCCGCTGGTTTCGCAACGGCCTGGGAGAGGGCGGAGAGGAGCGTAGCGGTCGCCCCGCGCCCCGGCTGTTCTCCGGGTAAGATGCCGGCGGCACAGCGCTATTCCGGCTGCCCGACCGCTTGGGCCGTAACGGTGTTGCGCTTCTCGTGCCAAAGGGTGATCAGTAGCGTGCTGGCCAGGACCAGCACCCCGCCGGCGACGGCCGACCGCGTAAGCCTCTCACCCAGCCAGATGGCGGCGATGGGCACCCCGAAAAACGTGATCAGGTAGTTGGACAATCCCGCCTGCATGGCATCCAGGTTCTTGAGCGCCTTCAGGAACAGAATCATGGAAAGGTAGTTGTGGAAAAAGGTCAGCAGGATCAGCCCGCTCCAGGTACTCAAGGTGAATTGCGGGATGCGGCTGAATACCGATCCTTCCTGGAGCAGCACGACGGGCGCCATCAGACCGCACACCGCCACATAGGTATAAAACAGCATGCGCATCGGCGAATGCCAGGCCAGGGCCTTTTTTCCGTAGGAGTTGTAGAAGGCGCTGCCCAGGGTGGCGCCGAAGATGAGCAGGTTCCCCGCCAGGTAGCCGGACCCAAAACTCAGACCGCGGAAGTCGATCCCCGAGCACAGCAAAACGCCCGAGATGGCAATGCCGAAGCTGATCCAGCGCAGCGCCGTCATTCGCTCGCGCAGGAAGATAAAAGCAAACAGCGCGGTGGTGACCGGCAGCGTGAGGTTGATGAGGGCCGCGTTGCTGGCCAGCGACATGCGCGTGCCCCAGGTCATGAACACCTGGGCTGGAAACACGCCGACCGCGGCCAGCAAAAGGTAGATGCACACCAGGTTCGGCCGCCCGGCGGCAAGGCCGGGCTGCTCTTGAGCTCCTTCCAGGCGCAACCAGGGATAAAGCATGATCAGGGCCAGGGTCATCGGTCCCCACACGGTGAACAGGGGGCCCACCTGGTCCTGGACCAGCTTGATGCAGGTGAACTGCAGCGCCCACATCAGGTTGCAACTGAACAGAAACAGCCAGGAACGCACGCTCGTTTCCCCCCAAGCCGGATTAATCACCACGGATGAAGTCGCCGCGGCGATTTCATCCGTGGTCAATCTTCTTTTTGGCGTATTTCTCCGCCAGCCGCCGCATGTCGTAGGTGAACTCGACCCAGGCGTGTTCCCAGCGCCGGGCACTGGCTTTGGTATACCGGTAGAAGCCCCTGGCGTTGGCGATGCCGGTAGCGCCGCCGGCGACCACATTGCGCATCAGCCTGGGCACCGACTTCGTGTTGCACAGCTTGGGCAGCAACCCTTCCATGACCGCTGCATAGGCCGGGATCCCGGTCAGGTCCATCCAGCGAAACGGCCCGGCCAGCAGGGCCCACCAACCCATGTCATTGCGGAAGGACTTGTCCACCGTTTCGATGTCGGCAATGCCGGCCTCCACCAGGTAGCAGGCCTCCCGGATCATGGCGTACATCATGCGGTTGGAGAGGAAACCCCGTATGTCCTGGCGCAGGACCGTCGGCTCTTTGCCGCAAATCTCTCCCAGTCTGCGGGTCAAGCGCACGGCGCGCGGGCAGGTCTGCCGGCCGGGGATGACTTCCAGGTATCGCATGACCTGCGCGGGCTCGCCCCAATGCATTCCGATGAAGCGCTCGGGGCGCCTCCGCCCGGCCTGCAAAACGGTGATGGGCAGGCTGGAGGTGTTGGAGGCGATGACCGTGCCCGCCGGAACGGCAGCCTCCAGCTCTCCGTAGATGCGGCGCTTCAGCGGCAGGTCTTCCTTTACAGACTCGATGACGAAGCGGCACGGCGACAATTCCTTCACCGAACCCACCAGGTGGAATTTCCTCTTCCATTCCCGAAGGCGGCCGGCGGGCGCGAGCTTCCTCCCAACCAGTTCCCGCAGCGCCTTTTCGATGTGGGGGATGCTGTCTTGCGCCCGCCGTGCGGTTCGATTGTAGGCCCTGACTTCCAGCCCTTGCGAAAGCAGACAGGCGGCAATCCCCCTGCCCATCAACCCCAGACCGATCAGCCCCACAGGCTCGATTTGCCTACGGTCACGCGCCGCTATGGACGGGTTCATAGATACGCTCAAAGTGCGACCTCCAGTCGTGTCGTCGTCCTTGGTTGGAGGAAAGGGTTGTGCCGTCTCATTTCTCTTTCATTCGGGCGATGGCATCAATCTCCACCTTGATTCCGTCGCCGAGCACCGACTGCACCGTGGTGCGCGCCGGCAGCACGCCGTGGAAGAACTCGGCGTAGGTTTTATTGAAGCGGCCGAAGTCGCGGATGTCGGCTAGGTGGCACGCGCACTTGACCACATCGTCGAAGGTGCAGCCGGCGGCCTTGAGGATGGCGCCGATGTGCGACATCGTCAGCCGCGTTTCCTCTTCGATGGTTCCGGAAACGACCTTTCCCGTCTTCATGTCCACGGGCCCCTGCCCGCTGATGTAAAGCCATCCGTCAACGGCGACGCCCGCCGAATAGGCGCCGGTGGAGACGGCCTTGTCCGGATGATGAACTGCGATCTTAGGCATATCTTTCGTCCTTGGCGATAGTAGTCACAAAACACGCTCGCCCTTGCGGAACACGAAACGGATCCCTTCGGGCGGCACATCCGGGTTTTCATAGCCGGCGCGGCTGGAGATAGCGGCTGGATCGAACACGGCCAGGTCGGCGAAATAACCACGCTCCAGACGGCCGCGCTGCGCCATCCCGAATCGTCGCGCCGGCAGGTCCGTGATTTTCCGGATGGCTTCCGGCAGCCCCAGCCAGCCCCGATTCCGGCAAAGCTCCCCGAGCAGAAAGGGGAAAGTACCATAAAGCCGGGGATGGGCGCGGCCCTTCACGTAGAACCCGTCGCTGGTCACGTTACAGAGCGGGTGGGTGATGGTGCGGCGCATGATCTCCTCGCTCTGGTTGAATTCGACCATGTTCACCTCGCCGCTTTCCTCCCGCAACAGGTCCAGGACCGCCTCTGCCGGCGAGGTTCCGCGGGCCGCGGCAATGGCCGCAATGCTCTTGCCAATCAGCGCCCGGTTGCGATCGGAGCCCACCGCCGAGATGTGGAAATCCGTCCAGTCTCCGGGCAGAGCCGACTCCGTCTCCGCGGCGATGCGGGCCCTCTCGCGGGCATCGCTGAGCCGCTCCAGCAGCCCCTGGATACCGTTCCCGAGCGACCATTGGGGCAGCAGTTGCGTGAGCACCGTGCTGCCGGCGGTGTAGGGGTAGCAGTCAAAGGCGATGTCCATTCCCTCCTGGCGGGCCTTCTCAATCTCCTCCAGGGCGGGATCAAACAGGCGCCAGTTGGCCGCGCCGGCAGCCTGAAAATGGGAGATGTGCGAGCGGCAGCCGGTGCGGCGCGCCAACTCCAGCACCTCCCGCACGGCCTCCACCAGCCTGGCTCCGTAGTTGCGCATATGGCTGACGTGAATCCTGTCGCGCTTCTTCACCACCCGGCAGAGCCGCTCCAGCTCGTCGAGAGAGGCGCCGGCGCCCGGCGCGTACATCAGCCCGGTCGAGAGCCCGCACGCGCCGGCGCACAGCGACTCGTCCAGGAGCCGCTCCATGGCCTCTTGCTGGCCCGCGGGCAAAGGCCCCGGGAAGTTGCCGGCCACGGCGATCCGCAAGCTGCCGTGCCCCGCCAGCGATTCCACGTTCACCAGGCGCGCCAGGCGCCGCGCGTCGGCAAGATAGTCGCCGGCCGAGCTCCAGCCCCAGTCATCGCCGCCGCAGAACAGGCCGTTGGCGAAATCCCGCAGCAGCCGGGGATGGGGACCGGTGGGGTAGGCCGAAAAGCCGCAATTGCCCACGACCTCGGTGGTCACGCCCTGCCGCAGTTTTTCCGGACGGTTTTCCAGCACCTGGAGGTCGGAGTGACTATGGGCATCGATGAAACCCGGCGCGATCGCCAGCCCGGTGCAATCGATCTGCTGCGCGTCGGCAGGCGCCCGGCATGGACCCACTTCGGCAATCCGCTCCCCGGAGAGCAGGACGTCGCCGGGCGCCGGCGGTGCGCCGGTCCCGTCGATCAAGGTCCCATTCCGAAGCAGCGTCAACGTCGCCTGCACCATCCCATACTCCACCAGAAGAAGCCGCGGAACCGAATGGAATTCGAAAATAGCGCAGATGCTGTTCAGCCTAATGAACGTGCAACGCCGGCGCGCATCGACATGCATCCCAGCGCAGGGAACCCTGCCGCCGGCCATTCCCTGGGCGCAGCGAATTTCTCCTTGATGCGCTTCCGCAATTCAGGTAAGAATATACGCTTTTCCTTTCGCGGGGTCTGCGGCTCCCGTCCGCCGGCGGGCGGGAAGATTTCTCAGGCGCCGCGGACGGAAACCAAGGTTATGCGGGTACGCATTTTCTTCCACGACCGATGCTTCGACGGCGCGGCGGCGGCGGCCGTCTTCAGCCGCTTCTATTCCTCCAAAATCCGCCCGGACGCGGATTTTGTGTACACCGGCCTGGTCCACCGGGCCTCGCAGTTGTTTGATGAGGCGCAGTTCGACGGCGACGAGAATGCCATCGTCGATTTCAAGTATTGCAGCTCCCCTCGCCTGACCTGGTGGTTCGACCACCACCAGAGCGCGTTCCTGACGCCCGACGATGCCCGCCATTTCCAGCTCGACCGCAGCGGAAAGAAATTCTACGACCCCGATTACCGGTCCTGCACCAAGTTCGTGGCGGCCATCGCCCGCGCGCGGTTCGGTTTCGAGGCGCCGGAACTGGCGGAACTGGTGGAATGGGCCGACATCATCGACGGGGCGCAGTATCCAAACGCGGCCACCGCGGTGCGCATGGAGGCCCCGGCCACGCAGTTGACGCTGGTCATCGAGATGGGTCCGGACCACGACCTATTGCCCCGCGTCATTGGCATGATGGCCCGCCTGCCGCTCGCCGACATCATGAAGGCCCCGGAGGTCGCCGCCCTGTTCAAGCCCCTGTATGAGCGGCACCTGCAATCGATCGATCTGATTCGCGAGCGCTCGCGCTGCGACGGAGGCGTGGTGTTTTTCGATCTGATCAGCCTGGGCCTGGAAGGTTACAGCAAGTTCATCCCCTATTACCTGTTCCCCGAGAGCGTCTATAGCGTCAGCGTCAGTCCCTCGTCCTTCCGCACCAAGATCTCGGTGGGGTCCAATCCGTGGAACACCCAGCCGGGGATGCACAACCTGGCCACCATCTGCGAGCGGTATGGGGGTGGCGGGCACGCCCGCGTAGGAGCGATCAGCTTCGAAACGGGCGCGCTGGAACGGGCCCGCCGGGTGGCCGGCGAAATCGTCGAAGAGCTGCAAAAACCGGCGTGAATAAAGGCTGTGGGCCGTAGGCTGTGGGCTGTAGGCCGGAGCATGCCGCGAGAGGGCCTCAGCCTACGGCCCACGGTCTACAGCCGTCCGTGGCGTTTTGTGTGGTTATTTCTTGCTGGATTCGGCGGGCTTGTCGGCGGTCTTGGCCGTGTCTTTCTTCTCGGGCTTGTCGGCGGTCTTGGCCGCGTCCTTTTTCTCGGTCTTGTCGGTCTTCTCAGGCTTGCTGCCGTTGTCGGCGCCGGACTCGGCCGTGGAGCCGCTCTTGCGCGCGTAGTCGGTCGCGTACCAGCCGCTTCCCTTGAAGTGAAAGGCCGGAGCCGACAGCAGCCGGTAGACGTCGCCTCCGCAAACCTCGCAATTCGCGTCCGGTGGATCGGAGAACTTCTGTATTCTTTCGTAGGTGCGCCGGCACTGGCGGCATTCATACTCGTATAGCGGCATCACCCTCTATTTTACAGGAGGCCGGAAGCCCTGGCACCTGGCACCCGGCACCTGACTACAGTTTCAGGCTCTTCAGGTACTCGCGGAATTGTTCACCCAGTCCCTGGCGTTTCAGGGCGAACTCGACGGTGGCAATCAGGAATCCCAGCTTGTCACCGGCGTCGTAGCGGCGGCCTTCGAAGCGATACCCGTAGAGCTGCTGTCCGCGGGCCAGCAGAGCCCGCAGCGCGTCGGTCAATTGAATCTCGCCACCGCTGCCGGGCCGGGTCCGTTCCAGTTCCTCGAAGACCTCGGGCGTCAGGATGTAGCGGCCGATGATGGCCAGGTCCGACGGAGCGCGGCCGGCGGGCGGCTTCTCGACCAGGTCGCTGATCCGGTACAGCCGGTCCTGCCCGCCGTTGTATTCCACCGGCGAACCGGCGATCACGCCATAGGCGGAAATCTCCGGCCCGGGCACCCGGCAAATGGCCAGCACCGGCTGCCGGCATTTTTCGTAGACCTGGATCATCTGCCGCAGGCAGGGCACCGCCGAGTCGATGATGTCGTCGCCGAGAAGCACGGCGAACGGCTCGTTTCCCACCAGTTCGCGGGCCATGAGAATGGCGTGGCCGAGCCCCAGCGCTTCCTTCTGCCGGACGTAACAGACGTGGATCATGTCCGAGATCTGGCGCACCAGGCCCAGCAAATCGAGTTTGCCGCGCTCCTCCAGGATCTTCTCCAGTTCGTAGGAAACATCGAAATGGTCCTCGATGGCGGCCTTGCCGCGTCCCGTGACGATGATCACCGTATCGACGCCGGAGGCGTGCGCCTCCTCGACCACGTACTGGATGATGGGCTTGTCCACCAGGGGCAGCATTTCCTTGGGCTGGGCCTTGGTGGCCGGCAGGAAGCGCGTGCCCAGCCCGGCGGCCGGAAAGACAGCTTTGCGAATGAGCTTGTCGGCCATAAGAGAATCGTTCCTTGTAAGGGTAAGCCAAACCCGCCTGACCGCGCCACTGGTTCCGGCACTCGTGTATGATCGAAGTTCACACCCCGGCCAACCGCTCCGGCGAACCCCGGGGGACCGGGCGCCGGAGCAGGCGGGCGCGGTTCGGAGGAGAGAAGCGAATGCGTTGGATTGCGGGATTCGTTTTGTTGTTGCCGGTTACCTGGCTGGCCGTGGGGCAGACGCCCGCGCCCGCCACGCCTACCAAGATCGCGGTCGTCAACACCGAGCGCGTGCTGGCTTCCACGGCCGAAGGCAAGGCCGTGCTGGCCGAACTGGAGCGCAAGTTCGCGCCCCAGCAGAAACAGCTCCAGACCAACGCCGCCGAGTTGGACAAGCTGCAGGCCGACTATCAGCAGAAGCAGAACAGCATGGGCGACGCGGAACGCCAGCGGCGAACGGCCGAGATCCAGCAGAAACAGAAGGCGCTGGAACGGCTCAACGAGGACGTCACCGCCGACTTCAATGCGGCCCGCGAGGAAACCCTGGCGCGCCTGAGCAAGCGCGTCAATGAGGTGGTGCAGAAGGTCGGCGCCGCCGGGCAATACCTGCTGGTTCTCGACAGCAACGCTTCCGGAACGATGTACGCGGCCAGCAGCGGCGACATCACGGCGGAAATCGTGGCCGCCTACGACAAGCAGTTTCCGGCGAAGCCCTGAGCAGGACGGCAGCGGCTGAAGCCGGTCCCTACGGCTTTCGCCGGCGGCGGTGCGCCGGGCTGCGCCGGGCTGCCGCCGGCGGGGCTGCCTCGGACGGCGGAGGCGCTGGGCCGGCGGACGGCTGCGGATCCTCGGCCGCGGCAACCTCGAGGGGCGCAGCCGCCTCGGGGGCCTCCCTCTCCGGCTCCGGTCGTGCGGGCACGGCGGCCTTGCGCGGCGTGCCGCGCCGGCCCCGCCGGGAACGCCGGACCGCGCCGGCCTGTGCCGGTGCTGCCTGTTCCCCCGTCGCGGCGGCCGTTTCCGCGGCCGCTTCCGCGCCTTCCCCTCCCGGCGCCCCCGGCTGGCCCACAGCCGTGGCCTTCGCCGCCAGCCGCGGCGTCTCCGCCAGATGGAGTCTTTCCGGCAACTTGACGGCGTAGTTGGAGTCGATCCGGGCCACATCCACCAGGCGGGCATGGGCCAGCTTCTGCGCGAAATCGAGGAAGGAGCCGGAGCCGTAGTCGCGCTCGCTGAAGGTGGAATCAAGCTGCAGCATGGTGCTCTTGACCAGGCCCAGCAGCGGCTGGTGTTCGCGCTCGGCCAGCAGCCGCAGCGCGCGTTCCAGCAGCGGGACCACACCCTCCAGCGGCAGCAACTCGCCGCGCCGCGCCGGGCGCCGGGCGGCCTGTTGCTGCCGCCGGGGCTCCGGTTCCCGCACCACGTTCTCGTAGCTGATGAACTCGCGGCAGTTCTTCTGCAGGATGGCGCTGGTGAATCCGCGCCCCCCGACCACGAACACCGCCTTGTTGTACTGCTTCAGTTTCTCGACCAGGGCGATGAAGTCGCTGTCGCCGCCCACGATGGCGTAAGCGTTGATGTGCGGCTTGGTGAAGGCCATCTCCAGCGCGTCCAACGCCAGGTTGATGTCGGCGCCGTTCTTGTCGCCGCGCGGGGTGGGGTCCCGCTGCACCATCTGCACCGCCTGCTCGCTCATCATCCGGCTGGCGTTGCCGTGGCGCTTCCAGTTGCCGTAGGCGATCTTGCTGATCACCTCGCCGCGTTCCTTCAGCGCTTCCAGCACCGAGCCCACGTCGAAATCCTTGTTCATCGTGCTGCGCACGCCGATCTCGATGTTGTCGAAGTCGATGAACACCGCAATCCTGAGTTGTTCGTCAGGCATAGAAACAATCCGCTCGTCTAATAGTACACCATCTGGTTCATCGGCAGTTTCTTTCGGCGTTCACTTTCGGATTGGCTTCCTGCCGGCGCTACAATGGAAACGAGGGGCGCCCAGTTCGCGTCACCAGAAGCATGAGAAAGAGACTGCCTTGCGTACTGCTGTTTTCCGCCGTCTCGGTGTTTGGCCAGGTCCATGCCGGCCTGAAGGTGGGCGTGCCGGTCACCGACGCGTTCGCCACCGGAACCGTTCCTACCCTCCAGTATTTTTCCGAAGCGAAGCGTTACGTCGTGGGACCGACCATTGAGCTGAAGCTCCCGCACCGGGTGGCGGTGGAATTCGATGCCCTGTACCGGCGCTTCGACTACCGTTCCACCAGCAGCCTGCTGGACGTAATCGCGCTGCGCCGCACGGAAGCCAACGCCTGGGAATTCCCGCTGTTGCTGAAGTACCGCGCCAAGGGCAAGCCGCTGGTCCATCCGTTCCTGGATGCCGGGCTGGCCTTTAACCGCGTCAGCGGCGTCACCAGCTTCACGAATACGCTGGTGACCGGGGTGCCGCGGGTGGTGACGGGGCAGGAGAGTCCCAGCGAGCTGCGGCACTCGGTCTCGGCCGGGCTGGTGCTGGGCGGCGGCATCGACTTCCGCGCCCTGGTCATCCACATTCAGCCGGAGCTGCGCTTCACGCGCTGGGGGAGCCAGAACTTCCAGGCCGGCAGCAGCTCCGCACTCAGCTCCCAGCGGAACCAACTGGAGTTCCTGCTGGGTATCAATTTCTGAGTGCCTGCAGCGGCCCCCGGTTGTCTGTTCCGCCGGCAGGGGCCAAGCCGTTGCCAGTCCCTACCGTTTTCACTACACTATCGGAGGGGCTGGCCGCCATCCCTTGCGGGCCCGTAGCTCAGTCGGTTAGAGCGGCGGACTCATAATCCGCTGGTCGCTGGTTCGAGTCCAGCCGGGCCCACCAACATCTCTCCTCGGCGGCCCAAAGATCGCTGGAGAAATCCGATGCCCAAGCCAAGCGTGTCGCGCCGTGATTTCCTCGGCGCTTCCACACTGGGGCCGATAGCGGCGGTCTCCCTGATGAACCATCCGGCGCGCCTGGCCGCCCAGGCCGCCGGCATCAAGCCCGCCGACCTGCCCGATCTTACAGTCAAAGAAGTGAAAGTCTACGTGCTGGATCGCGGGCAGGTCCGGTCCGGAGTGACCAATGCGGGCTACGCTCGCATCGCCTCCATCGTGACCAACAGCGGGATTGAGGGTAACTACACGCTCGCCGACCGCTACTGGCACCCCGACTGGAACAACCAGGGCTGGCTACCGTACGCCAAGGCCCTACTGGCCGGCAAGAGCGTGCTGGACCTGCCCGCGCTGACCTCGCAGTGGGAGCCGCAGAAGCGCCGCCGGGGACAAAGCTCCTACGCCTCGGCCATTGACAACTGCCTGTGGGACATTCTGGGCAAGGCGGTGGGCCTCCCGATTTACCGGCTCCTCGGCGCCTACCGGGACCGGGTGCTGGCCTATGCCAGTTCCCAGCACCACCGCACCGTGGATGCTTTCGTTGAAGAAGTCCGGAAGTGCAAGGCCGAGGGCTTCAAAGCCTACAAGATCCACCCGCCGGGGCCGCGCCAGCGCGGCGGCCGCGTCGATTACAAACTGGACATGGAGGTGGCCAAGGCCGTCCGGAAGGCGGCGGGCGACGATTTCATCCTGTTGATGGACCCGGTCGGCGTGTACACCCGCGAGGAGGCCATGAAGGTCGGCCGGTTGATGGACCAGTTGGACTTTGTGGCTTACGAAGACCCCATTCCCACCACGGATATCGAGGGGCTGGCGGAGTTGTGCCGGGCCCTGGACGTGCCCATACACATCGGAGAGTTCATTTTCTCCATCTACGACTACCCGGAATACATCCGCCGGGGGGCCGTCGATGTCCTGCGCCTGATAGTGGACAACATCGGCGGGATAACCGGGGCCATGAAGGTCGCCCACCTGGCCGAATGCTTTGGCATGGAGTGCGCACCGCACAACTGGGGCGAGATCTTCGACCACGCCGTGCACTTCCACTGCGAGCTGGCCATGCCCAACAACGTGTGGTTCGAAATGACGGCGCCCCAGGGCGCCGGCGACCGGCCCTACATGAAGGACCGCATCCGCATTGCCAAGGATGGATACGTGTACGCGCCCACCAAGCCGGGTCTGGGGTACGAGCTCGACCGCGACGTGCTGGACAAGATGACCCGGAGCATTGAACGGCAGTAGGCAGTAAGCAGTGGGCCGGCTGCCTACTGCCTTCTGCTTACTGCTTACTGCCCACGGCGGCCTACCGGCGACTCATCTCCCTCTTGTATTGCTCGACGGCGTCTCCGTAAGGCCCTTTCTTGGTGCGTTCGAGCACGGCGGCGATTTCTTGCGGGGACATCAGCTTCGCGGTCTTCACCACGGCCACGTTCTGCTCCAACTGTTCGACGGTTTCCACCCCGGAGACCAGCGTGTCGATGTCCTGGCTCAGCGTGAAGCGCAGGCACTCCTCGATGGGGGCGATGCCGGCCCGGCCGATGCCCCCCATGCCGTTGGACTTCATGGCCACCAGCCCCAAACCCTTGGCGCGCGCTTTCGGCAGGAAATTCCGGATGAAGCTGCGGTGGTGCGGATCGATCAGGTTGACCGGGTGCTGGACCGTTTCCCATCCGTCAAAGGCCTCCAGCAACCGCTGGTGGACGGCCGGATCGTTGTGGCCGGTAAAGCCGATGTGCCGCACCTTGCCCTGCTCCTTGGCCTTGATGAAGGCTTCCAGCGCGCCGCCGGGAGCCAGGATCTGGTCCACTTCCTGCTGCAAGGTGACCTGGTGGCACTGCCACAGATCCAGGTAGTCGGTGTTCATGCGCTGCAGCGTTTCTTCCAACTGCTGCATGGCGCCCTTGGCGTCGCGTCTGTGAGCCTTGCCCATGAGCAGGATCGTTTTGCGCGTGCTCTTGCTGAGGGCCTTGCCGTAGGCGATGTCGCTCTCGCCGTTGTTGTAGAGGTGGGCGCTGTCGAAGAACGTGACGCCCAGGTCCAGCGCGCGCTGGATGATGCGGACGGCGCTCTCCTGGCCGCCATGCCGCATGTGGGCCCCGCCCAGCGTGAAGCGGGAGACTTTCAACTTGCTTTTGCCCAGCGTGGCAGTAGGCATGGGAGCGGCCTCGGCGGCCCGCAAACCACCGCCCAGCGCCGCCGCCCCCAACTGCAAAAAGGACCTGCGATCCATCATGGCGCCCTCCTTCCGGGACATCCGATCCTGGCCCGGCCGCTTGCCGAGTAACTGTAGCACCCTTGCCCGCGGCTGCGCCACAGCCCGGGCGTTGGCGTAGCGATCCGCACTGGAAAAGCATCCCCAGTCAGGGTAGAATTATGCTATGGAAACCATCAGACAGAACAATCCTTACACGCCGGCGCAGGCGGCCGCGGTGACTGGCCTTTCTTTGCCTGCTGTGCACAAGGCCATCGAATACCGGCTCATCCGGCCGAAAGTTGTCCGTGAAGGGCGAAGCCTCTATCGCTTGCTGTCGAAGCCCCAGGTCCTTTACCTCCAACTAGAAGCCAACGGACTCCGATGCCTGCCTCTGGCGACACGAAGGCAAATCGCGCGAGCGGTGGAGCAGACCCCCGATCTCGATGCCTTTGCGGTTTCGCCGGGAGGCATTCTGCTTGTAGAGGCCAAGTCCGCCAGAAAGCAGATGGAGGGCGCGCTTCGGCGCCTTGCTCAAGCCGAGCGAATGATCGTGTCCGATCCCGAGATCATGAAAGGCACACCCGTATACCGCGGAACGCGCATCCCGGTTCATGCGATCGCGGATATGCTGGCTCAAGGGGCGACGGCCGAGGAAACCCTTGAGGGCTATCCTGCACTCACGCGCGAAGCAGTGGAACTGGCGGCCGTCTACGCCAAGGCGTTTCCACGCCGAGGACGCCCGCCCGTGCGGCCATGGTCCAGGCGGCAGCCGCGGAAAGCAACCCAGAACCGTCTGGTGAGCTGATGAGACTGCTGATCGACGAGTGCCTGCACACTTCGCTGGTGGCCATAGCGCATCAGGCGGGCCACGCGTGCGACCACGTGAACTTCATTGGGCTCAGTGGGCACAAGGACTGGCAGTTGATGGACCGAATCCGTGCCGGGGAATACGCCTTCGTCACAAACAACCGCGTTGACTTTGCTGCCCTCTATGACCGCGAGAAAATCCATGCGGGCCTCATTATCATCGTGCCGAACGCCACTCCGAGGCTCCAGCCCGAACTCTTCCGGGCTGCTTTGGCTCACATCGGCCGCCGCGAGCTTGTAAACGCCCTGCTGGAAGTTGACATAACGCACGCGGGCATCACGTGCCGGGAGTTTCTCTATCCCGAGCGTAAGTAACGTTGGGCAGGAATGCCCCCGCCACCGGATCAGGTAGAATGTTGGCCGTCGGAGCAGGTGAAGCAAATGCGACTGCGAATTCTCTGTTGCTCGATTGCGGTCTGCGCGCTGGCCGTTGTGGCCGGGTACGCGCAAACCAAATCGGCGCCGCCCATTCCTCATCTCGAAAAGCGGGGCGGCGTCACCCAACTGATCGTTGATGGCAAACCATTCCTGATGCTGGCGGGCGAGCTTCGCAACTCCAGTTCTTCCAGCCTGGAGTACATGAAGCCGATATGGCCGAAGCTGGCCCGGATGCATCTCAACACGGTTCTGGCGGTCGTTTCCTGGGAGTCCATCGAGGCCCAGGAGGGCAAGTTTGACTTCGCGCTGGTGGATGGCCTGCTGCGGGGCGCCCGGGCCAACTCGCTGCGCCTGGTGCTGCTTTGGTTTGGAAGCTGGAAGAACGGCATCTCCAGGTACACCCCGCCCTGGGTCAAAGCCAACCAGGAGCGCTTCCCGCTCGTGCAGATGAAGGGCGGCAAGACGCTGGAAATCCTCTCCACCTTGAGCGCGGCCAATCGCGACGCCGATGCCCGCGCCTTCGCAGCCCTGATGCGCCACATCCGCCAGGAGGACTCCGCGCAGCGCACGGTGATCATGGTCCAACTGGAGAACGAAGTGGGGGTGCTCGGCGACTCGCGCGACCGCTCTCCGGCGGCCAACGAAGCCTTTGCCGGACCGGCGCCCGCCGAACTGCTCGAATATCTCCGGAAGCACCGGGACACGCTGCTGCCGGAATTCCGCAGGGTGTGGGAGGCTGCCGGCTCCAGGACCTCGGGCACGTGGGAAGAAGTTTTCGGCAAGAGCTTGGCCGCGGATGAGATCTTCATGGCCTGGAATTACGCGCGCTACATCAACCGGGTGGCGGAAGCAGGCAAAGCGGAATACCGCCTGCCCATGTTCGTGAACGCCTGGATTGTGCAGCCCGAGGACAAGGGCCCCGGCGACTACCCCAGCGGCGGCCCCGTGGACCACGTGCACGACGTCTGGCGCGCCGGCGCGCCGCTGATCGACATCCTGGCGCCGGATATCTACCTGCCGAACTTCCCGGAGTTGGTCGCCCGGTACAGCCGGGCCGCCAACCCGGCCTTCATCCCCGAGTCCAGGGCCGGGGCGGCGGGCGCCGCCAATGCCTTTTACGCCTTCGGACAGCACGGCGCCATGGGCTACTCGCCCTTCGGCATCGAAGAGCGCGAGGACCCCGAGAAGGGACCGATCCCGAAGGCTTACGCCGTCCTGGCGCAACTGGCTCCCCAGATTCTCGAACACCAGAGCAAAGGCTCGATCGCCGCCGTGTGGCTGAACAAGGAGCAGCCGGCTCAGAAACTCCAGTTGGGGAATTACACGCTGAATATCGAGCTGAGGCGCACTCGCCGCGCGCCCGGCTTGCTGCCGGAAGTCGGCTCCGGCATCTTCATCGCCGCGGGCCCGGATGAGTACATCGCCGCCGGCACTGATGTGCAAATAACATTCTCCCCGAACACGCCGGGACCGCCCATCGCCGGGCTGGCCACCGTGGAAGAAGGCACGTATGTGAACGGACGCTGGGTGGCCGGCCGGGTGCTGAATGGCGACGAGGTGCAACTGCGGTACGACCTGG
Source organism: Acidobacteriota bacterium (assembly GCA_026394175.1). Taxonomy (GTDB): domain Bacteria; phylum Acidobacteriota; class Terriglobia; order JAJPHL01; family JAPKYU01; genus JAPKYU01. Next base: position 17,077 of record JAPKYU010000541.1, read on the forward strand.
CCGCCGCTGCCGCGGAAAACCAGTCGGGCAGCGGCTTGCGTTTCGGCGCCGACGGGCCCGCCATCCAGCGCGTCCGGCTCTACCGCTACCGGTAAGGCGCCTGCCGCCGCGGATCGCGCGCGTGGCCAAGACCAGGTCTGCAACGGGACGGCGTGTTGCTTGATGTACTCATCCACCGCCGGCGGTTTCGGTCCGATGTAATGGTAAGCCTCGGCATATTCCAGCCCGTACTTGCGTCCGTGAAAGAATCATGTGGCGGCGACCCCGCCGGGCGGGGTCGCCACTGCAACAACTTGCCCTCGCAGATGGCGGTCTAAAGACCGCCGACAGCGGCACACCGTTGTTGAACCCGGTGGACCGCGATATATTGCCTGGGTTGAGACGCTGGAAGATTGGAGAGGTAATCATGAACGTCAATCGCAGATGCTTCCTTCTTGGCTCGGCCGGCGCGGCGGGCCTGACCTGGGCGCAATCGGCCGAGCAAATCCAGACCGCGGTGATCGGCACCGGCAATCGCGGCTCGTACCTGCTCCGGGGCATTCTCGATCAAGCCGGGGCCAAAGCGGTCGCGCTGTGCGATATCAAGCCCGACCGCCTGGAAAAAGCCGCTGCCGCCGCCGCGCGCGACAACCCCGCCACCTACGCCGACTGGCGCAAGATCATCGACCGCAACGACGTGCAGGCGGTGTTCATCGCCACGCCGCCGCACCTGCATTCCGAGATGGCCATCGCCGCGCTGAAAGCGGGCAAGCACGTATTTTGCGAGAAGCCGATCGGGGTGACCGCGGCGCAGGTGCGCGAGCTGGTCCAGGTTGCGCGCGCCTCCAACCGGGTCTTCGTCGCCGGCCAGCAGATGCGCTCGTACAAGCAGTTGAGCGAGGCCGTCCGGAAGATTCGAGAAGGCGCCATCGGTGAGGTGATCATGGTGAAGGCGCAGCGCCACGCCACCGCCGACCTGCCCCACGACGGGTCATCCGCCGACTGGTATTTCGACGTGGCCAAATCCGGCGGCTACCTCATCGAGCAGTCGGTGCACAACCTCGACCTCTGCAATTGGGTCATCGGCGCTCATCCGCTGCGCGCCTGCGGCTTCGGCGGGGCGTTGCTGTACAAGAACGACCCGGCCGGCCGCACCATCTTCGATTGCAGCCTGCTCACCTACGAGTACCCGAACGGCGTGAAGCTGTCGTTCACCCAGAACGTCTTTCATCCCCGGTCGCTGCCCAGCGGCGGCCAGTACGTCTACGTGTACGGCACGAAGGGCGCGGTCGATCTGATTTCCGCCGCGACCATGTATCCGTTGGGCGCCGGAGGCGCGCCGTCCGTGCTGGCCCAGAAACAGGAGGAGTATCAGCACGCCCACATCGCCGCGTTCTACGACTGCGTCAACAAAGGCTCGCAGAACCCGGCCGACATCGTCATCGGCGCAACCGCGGCCTTGACGTCCATTCTTGGCCATGAGGCCATGAGCAAAGAGAAAGTGGTCAACTGGAGCGACCTGGGCGTCAAGCTGTAATGCGCGTGTAATCCGCCGATAGGCATTCCCGGCTAATATGAAGCGCGGGCGAAGGGACGGCGGTGCGTACTCCACTCTTGCCGATCGCGGCGGCCCTGGCGGCCGGCGTTTTTGCCGAGCGCTGGATGTCTCTTTCCGGCCGGCAGTATCTGTTGTGGAGCGGCGTGGTCTTGCTGCTGGCCGCCGTCTGCCTGCTCTTGGACCGGCGCGGCGGCGCACTGGCCTTCTCGCTGCTGGGCGCCTTCCTGGCCGGAAGCTTTTATCACGACCACTGGGAACGTTACCTTCCGCCGAACGACATCCAGAGGCTGGTGGCGGGCAAGAAGGTGGAGCTG
>JAPKYU010000256.1 GCA_026394175.1 Acidobacteriota bacterium
AGCGACCCCCTGCCAAATCACCCCGGCGTACCGGCCCCACATGCAGGGCCGGCCGGCGAGACGCCAGCGCTACATGAATCCGCGGAATCCGCGGATTCGGCCCCGTCTCTTTGGTTCCTCCCCGCGAGTCCGCCTTGATCTGTGGCCCATTCCCAATTCACTTCAGCGAGGCCAGGGCGGCGCGAGCGGCGAGCTGGTGCGGGTTCAGCCTGCTGGTCAGTTTTGCCCCTGACGTCCAGTGGGGGATCTTTGAGCACGTCGAGATGGAGCAGGAATTGTCAGACCTGGCAGGGCGCAGGGTCGATCTGATCAGCCGCCGGGCGATGGAACAGAGCCAGAACCCGATACGCCGCAAAGCGATTCTGGACAGTGCCACTCCGCTCTATGTCGCGAGATGACACCGCGCTCTTCGTGCTCTTTGTGATTGAACAGTCCCCCGAGAGCCGATAGACTGCCCGCATCTTGCCGGTCGAACCCACGCCCGCACGGCTGCCGCTGCGCGATGACGTAGAGGCGCGCGTTGCGGAGTTGATCCGCAACATCGGCGAAGCCTGCCGCCGCCGGCCGGGCGAAGACTACAACCAGGCCAACAAACGGGCCGCCGAGGAGTTACTGGCACGGGTGGAGCGGGAATGGCCGGGCCGTTGCCTGGCGCGCCGCCAGCGGCTTCCCATTTTCCACCTGCGCACCACCGACGCCAACTACATCTTCACCGTGCCCGGGCGCTCCACCGAGGAACTGGTGCTGGTGGCCCACTACGACACCTGGCGGGGTCCCGGCGCAGACGATAACACCACCGGCGAAGAGATCTTGAAGCAGTATCTGCTGGGCGACCTGCGCTGCCAGGAACCGCCCCCGCTGACTCACACCTATGTTTTCGCCGGCTCCGAAGAATGCGGCATGGTGGGTTTCCTTTCTCAATGCCTGCTGACCGCCGGCCTGGTGGCCGCCAACATGGCCTGGAACTCCGGCAACCTGGCGGCGGCCGCCGTCGCGCTGCTGGCCATACCCATGGCCAAGTATCGCTTCGGCGTGACCGGGTCGCGCTTTTACGTCAAGTCCCAGACGCCCGAGCAACTGGCGAGGACCAAAGCCGTGCTGGCCATCGACGCCGTCGGCGAATGCCGGCTCTATATCCTGCGCGAGACGCTGGGCGCCGATTTCATTCGCGCCTTCATCCCCTTCGCAGGCGACCAGCGCCTGGACGACCTGCTGGAAGAAGCCGCCCACCTGCACGGCATCAAGTACAACAGCTTTCTTTCCGGCGGCACCACCGACCATGTTTCCTGGCTGGAAGTCAACAACGGCCTGCTGGATCGCATTGCCGAGCGCATCACGGGAAAGCCGAAACCGAAGATTCCGGCCGCGGCGATAATCGCTATGGCGCCGGGCAAGGTCTCGCCGGTGGTGTTCGGGGGCAAGCTGCACACGCCCAACGACACACCCGATCGCGTTTATCCCGAGCCGCTGGCCGAGACGCTCCAGATTGTCGATTACTTTTTCTACGTGATGGAAGGCGGGACGCGGCCGCGGCAGCCGCGCGCCCCCACCGATTGCCATTACGCGCGGCTGTACGAGAGCGGCGGCCGCAAGTACCTGGCGCTGAAGGACGCCATCGAGCCGAACCGGCGCAACGTAAACATGGTGTATCGGGTGGAAGGCCAGATCGGCAAGGGCGGCCCGGACGTCGCCGCCCGCGTTCGCATTGTCGATGTGGCCGGATGGGGCGTGCAAACCTCCCTCGACCAGCAACTCGAAGCCGTGCTCGGCCCTGGCCAACGGTGGAAGCGCATTCCTACCACCGAGATCCGCGTCGAGAACGGCCCGAGGTTCCTCCGCCGCTTCGGCCTGATTCGCAAGTTGCGGGCTGCCTGGCACGCGGCCGTCGGCCGCGCCGACGAGTTCATGGGGCGCTACAGCTTTGCGGTCTTCTTCCTGGCGGCCTACCTGGTGGCCCAGTCCTTCAATGTGGCCATGGACGCCATTTTTCGAGCATGGAATGAGCTGGCAATCTGGTTCTTCCGCTTCGCCTGGCTGACGCTTCCTGCCACCGTGCTCGTGGAATTCGGCGTGATTGCCTACCTGTTCGCCGTCCGGCTGCCCGGGGCCATGGACGACAGCTATAAGCACCTGAACCGCGCCGACAACCTGCTCAGCCTGAAGCGCGCCAAACGCGGCTAACGGCTGTCGGCTGTCGGCTTGGGTCCTCTGTCAGCCATCGGTCACCAGCCGTCAGCCCGCTGTCTCTGCGTCCTCCGTGGCTCCGTGGTGAAACAGCCCCGGCTCAGAAAACGAGCTTAAACGTGAGCTGGATGGAGCGGCCGGGGCCGGCGGCGGTCACCCGCCCAAAAGTGCTCGACGGCAATAGGTAGGTCGCGGGGTCAAAGACGGTGCCGATGGCATTGAATGTGCTGGAAAAGGGCGGCCGACT
>JAPKYU010000198.1 GCA_026394175.1 Acidobacteriota bacterium
TTGAGCGTTCCCAGCCCGCTGTTCAACATCACTGATTTTGGCCTTCTGAGCGGGCAGATCAAGCAGTCGGCGGGCTTGACCGTCACCTGGGCCTGTCCGGACCCCAACGGCCAGGTGATCGAGACGCTGATGTCGTTCAACGATCCTCTGCAGTTGGTGGGCATGGCATTCTGCACGTTTCCCTGCCCGGCCGGACGAGGGACGATGGGCGCCGATGTGCTCGGGCAATTGCCGGTCAGCAGCGGCGATTTCGGCACCATGCTCAGCGTCTCGTTCGCTCCGGGCCCGACCGGCATTTCGGCGATCAATGCCAGCGGCCTGACCCAGGGTGCCTTCGCCTACGCCATCGCGTCCGTGATGATGGGCGCGCCGCTGGTGCCGTAACCGGCCGGGGGCCGCTGCGCGGCCCCCGGAAACAGTGAATCATGTAGCGGCGACCCCGCCCAGCGGTGTCGCCGCTACTTTCGTGATTCTCCAAAGCCGAGGCGCAACGCGAACTGGAAGGCGCGCGGGCCGCGTTTCCGTCGCGCGAGTAGCGCAGGTTCATGCGCTGGCGCTGCCCGGCGTTCCAGTCCAGCTTGTGCGTCTGCAGCAGGATGTCGAACGGCTCTTTCTTCAAGCCGGCAAAGGCCGTCAGATCGAGGTTGTTGGGATTGATCTCGGCCACGCCCCGCTGCCGCGTGCGGTCAATCGAGGTGAGCCAGAACAGGCGGTCGCGGACCACCGGGCCGCTGGCCAGGTAGCGGTACTGCTCGCGGTCGAATTTCGGGTGGGGGTCCAGCGTGCTGCGCTCCAGCGCCGGGTAGGCCGCGAACGAACTGTCCCGCCAGAAGTGGAATCAGGCTCGATTACGCCGCGCTGCCCTGAATGACTTGGTTCTTTCTCTTAGTCCCGCCCCTGCACTCCCCGCTCCTTACTCCGCACTCCGCACTCATTTGTCACTGGTCGCCAATTGACTGCGGTCGGTCACCATGGGCTTGAAGCGCCACCAGGAAGACAGCGGCAACTGGTCGCTGAAGTGCGGCGAGCGCGGGTCCTCGCTCTGGCCGGGCGGGAGAATGCTGCTGCCCCGCACCGGCGTGGACAGCTCGACAATCTGGATGTAGGTTCCGCGGTTGGTGTCCGGCACCGGCGGCAAGGGCTTGAACCGGTTGTTCATGGGCGCCTGATACCCCCAGGCGTTCATCTGCGGCGACTTGCGCTGCAGCGCGGCGACCGCCTGCCGCAGCGCGTCCAGCACCACGTCATCGTGCTTGCGGCCCTTCAGGTAATCGTGGCGCGGCGGAACACCCGACTTCTCGCCCTCCAGCAGGTGCAGCACCAGGCTGGGCTGCAGCAACTGGCCGAACACCGACGGGTCCAGCACTTCCCCGAACTCCTCCTTGAACAACACCACCCGGATGGCCGTCATCCAGGCATCGAAGATGGACTTGCCCACGCTCTGGTCTTCCCCGTGGTTGTCCCAGGCGCGCAGGTAGTCGGCGGCGCGCAGCAGCTCGGCGTCCTCCGTCCGGGCGCGCCCGATGGCCTCCAGGATGTGCGGCTTCAGATAGTCGGCGTTGGGGTCGTTCAACCCGATGTCGGCGATGATCTGGCGCAGGTACTCGACGGTGAGCTTGGGCCGCACCTCGATCAGATCCTGAATGCGGTGGATGCGGAAGATTTCGCCCCAGACCGGCGTGTCCTGATTGTCGGTCCAGGGCGCCGGCTTGTTGTTCCAGTTGACGACATAGCCGCGCGCCGGGTTGATCACCTGCGGCATGTTCTCGAAGGCCTGCACGCCCTGCCATTCCGCTTCGCCGGCGCCGGGCAGCGGGAAGCGGGGGTCCTGGCCGGGCGGCCGCAGCGGCGGCTTGCCGCCGTGCCAGTAGCCGACGTTGCCGTACCGGTCGGCGGCCAGCCAGTTGTGCGAGGGCCAGATGAGCTGGACGTAGCGCGCGAATTCCTGAACCGTTTTGGCGCGGTTGAAGCCCAGCGCCGAGCGCGCCGTATCGAGCT
>JAPKYU010000234.1 GCA_026394175.1 Acidobacteriota bacterium
CAGGCCGGCGTGGCTCATATCCCGATCGAGCAGGCCATGGACCTGGTGGCGCAGCGCGGTTTGCCCTGGAAACCGGTCCGCGGGCGGTAGGTCAGTTATGGACGCAAGACAGTGCTTGAACCACCAAGACACGAAGACACCAAGTTCTTTGTGTCTTTGTGTCTTGGTGGTGATGATTCTGGCGGGGGCTTTCGCGCGCGCGCAATACACCAGGCCGGAGATTTTCCGCGATATCGGCATCGAGCAACGCCTGGATGCGCAGGCGCCCCTGGATTTGCCCTTCCGCGACGAAACCGGCCAACCGGTCATGCTCGGGCAGTACTTCGGCAAGCGGCCCGTCCTGCTGGTGCTGGCCTACTTCAATTGCCCGATGCTGTGCCCCATGGTGCTGGACGGCATGGTGAAATCGCTCCGCGATGTCCATCTGACTCCGGGCAAGGACTTTGAGATCGTGGTGCTCGACTTCAATCCCAGCGAAAGCCCCCAGTTGGCCGCCGCCAAGAAGGCACAATACGTGGCGCAGTACGGCCGGCCGGAAACGGCGACGGGCTGGCACTTCCTGACCGGCGAGGACCCCTCGATCCTGCCGGTGGCCAAGGCGGTGGGGTTTCATTATGTCTATGACCCGAGCTCCAAGCAGTACGCCCACGCCACGGCCATCATGATCCTGACGCCGCAGGGCAAGGTCTCGCGCTACTTCTTCGGGGTCCAGTACCTGGCGCGCGACGTGCGCCTGGGGCTGGTGGAAGCGTCGGGCAACAAGATCGGCAGCCGCGCCGACCAGGTGCTGCTGTACTGCCTGCACTACGATCCCAGCACGGGCCGGTACGGCGTGCTGATCATGCGCCTGATCCGCATCGCCGGAACCATCACGGCGCTGGCCATCGGGACGGCGCTGTTCATTTTTTTCCGGCGCGAGCGGCAGACACGTTCATGAAATTCACTACCGTGGTGCATTGTCCGGGTTAACGCGTTTATGTGGAATTTCCCGCTATTTCCGCAGCAGGCTTCGACCTCGGCGCGCAGCACCGACGCCCTGTTCTTTTTCCTGCTCGGCGTCATGCTGTTTTTCGCGGTTCTGATCTTCGTTTTGGTTTTCATCTTCGCCATCAAGTACCGGCGCCGCGATACCAGCTACGTTCCACCGGTGATCGTGCAGTTGGTGTCGCTGGAGGCCGCCTGGATCGCGATCCCCTTCGGGCTGGTCATCGTCATTTTCGCCTGGGGCACCCTGCTCTACTTCGAGCATCGCAGCCCGCCCCCCGGCGCCATCGAAATGTACGTGGTGGGCAAACAGTGGATGTGGAAGACCCAGCATCCGGAGGGGCAGCGCGAGATCAACACCCTGCACGTGCCGGTGGGCCGCCCGGTGAAACTGATCATGACCTCGGAGGACGTCATCCACAGCTTCTTCGTGCCCGCCTTCCGGGTGAAACAGGACGTGCTGCCCGGCCGTTATACCAGCCTGTGGTTCCAGGCCACGGCGGCCGGGGAATACCACCTGTTCTGCAGCCAGTACTGCGGCACCGACCACGCCCAGATGATCGGCACGGTGGTGGCCATGGAAGACGCCGACTACCAGCGCTGGCTGGGCGGCGGGGCGGCCGAGGGAACCATGGCTTCGGCCGGCGAGCGCCTGTTCAACCGCCTGGGCTGCGCCACCTGCCACCTGGAAAGCGGGCAGGGGCGCGGGCCGGCCTTGGGCGGCATCTACGGCCGCGGCATCGGGCTGGCCAACGGACGCGTGGCGACCGCCGACGAGGATTACCTCCGCGAATCGATCCTGAACCCCGGCGCCAAAATCGTCGGAGGTTATCCCAACGTCATGCCCACCTACCAGGGCCAGGTCACCGAAGAGCAACTGATGCAACTGATGGCTTATATCAAGTCCGTGAAACCGTAGCACAAGGTGGAGGAATGAGCAGCAAGACGGTCGAACCGGTCTCGGAAACGCCGGTCAATTATTTGAACGCCAGCTTCGGGCTCCGCTCCTGGCTGTTGACGATCGACCACAAGCGCATCGCACTGCTGTACCTGGTCACCATCACGCTGTTTTTCTTCGTGGGCGGCGTGTTCGCGCTGCTGATCCGCCTGGAGCTGCTGACGCCCCGCGGCGACCTGTTTACCGCCGAGACCTACAACAAGCTGTTCACCATGCACGGCCTGATCATGATTTTCTTCTTCCTGATCCCCGCCGTGCCGGCGGTCCTCGGCAATTTCCTGGTGCCGCTGATGATCGGGGCGCGCGACCTGGCGTTCCCCAGGATCAACCTGCTCAGCTACTACATCTACGCCGTGGGAGGCACGTTCACGATGTATTCGGTGGTGGCCGGCGGCGTGGACACCGGCTGGACGTTTTACACCCCGTACAGCAGCACCTACTCCAACACCCATGTCACCGCGATGGTGATCGGCATTTTCATCACCGGGTTCTCGTCCATCCTGACCGGCCTGAACTTCATCGTGACCATCCACAAGATGCGTGCCCCGGGCCTGACCTGGTTCCGGCTGCCGCTGTTTCTCTGGTCGATTTATGCCACCTCGATCATCATGATCCTGGGCACGCCCAGCGTGGCCATGGCCCTGGCCCTGGTGGCCATGGAGCGGCTCCTGCACATCGGCATTTTCGATCCGCGGCTGGGCGGCGACCCCCTGCTGTTCCAGCACCTGTTCTGGTTCTACTCCCACCCGGCCGTTTACATCATGATCCTGCCCGGCATGGGCATCGTCAGCGAGATCGTTCCCTGCTTCTCGCGCAAGCGGATTTTCGGGTACAGCTTCGTGGCCTTTTCCAGCCTGGCCATCGCCGTCCTGGGCTTTTTGGTGTGGGGCCACCACATGTTCGTGGCCGGCCAGTCCATCTATGCGGGCATCATCTTCTCCGCGCTCAGCTTCCTGGTGGCCATTCCTTCGGCGGTGAAGGTTTTCAACTGGACGGCAACGCTGTACAAGGGCTCGGTGTCCTTCGCCACGCCGATGCTCTATGCCCTGGGCTTCATCGGCCTGTTCACCATCGGCGGGCTGACCGGGCTGGTTCTGGCCACCCTGGGACTCGATATCCACGTCCACGACACTTATTTCGTCATCGCCCACTTCCACTACATCATGGTGGGCGGGATGGTGATGGCCTACCTGGGTGGGATTCACTTCTGGTGGCCGAAGATCACCGGGCGGCTGTATCCGGACAGTTGGGGGCGTCTGGCGGCGGCCATCATTTTCATCGGCTTCAACCTGACCTTCTTCCCGCAGTTCATCGTGGGGTACCTGGGCATGCCGCGCCGCTACCACGTGTATCCCCCCGAATTCCAGGTGTTGAACGTGTTTTCGACGGCGGGCGCCAGCATCCTGGGAGTCGGCTACCTGCTGCCGCTGCTGTACCTGTTCTGGTCATTGAAGTACGGGGCCAAGTCGCCCGCCAATCCCTGGGACGCCACCGGCCTGGAATGGATGGCGCCCTCGCCGCCGCCCACGCAAAACTTCCCGGTTACGCCTCTGGTCGCCTGGGAGGCCTACGAATACGAGAAGCGGGAGGTGCCGGTTGCCTGAACCTACCCATGCTCTGGCCGAGCAGTTCGACGACCTGGAACAGCAGCGCCAGGCTTCCACTATCGGGATGTGGGTGTTCCTGGCCACCGAGGTGATTTTCTTCGGCGCCCTGATCACCGGCTACACCGAATACCGCGCCTCGTACTACCAGGCCTGGGCCGCGGCCAGCAAGCACCTGAGCGTTGTTTTCGGCGCCATCATGACCATCCTGCTGCTGTCGAGCAGCTTTACCATGGCCATGGCGGTCCATTTCGCTCGGTTGGGCGGGCGCAAGCGGCTGGCGCTCTGCCTGCTCCTGACGATTTTGCTGGGGGCCGTATTCGTGGGAATGAAGTTCATGGAGTGGCACGACCACTATCAGCGGCACGAGGTCCCGGGCATGGGCTTTGAGTTCCCCGGCCCCAATGCCCGCGAGGCCCAACTGTTCTTCAGTTTTTATTTCGCCATGACCGGCTTTCACGCCCTGCACATGATCGTCGGCATCGGCATCCTGGCGGTGCTGACCGGGCTGGCGCTGCTGGGGCGGCTGGCGCCTCCCCGCCATGTGCCCGTGGACATTGCCGGCCTGTACTGGCACTTTGTCGATATTGTCTGGATTTTCCTGTTCCCGCTACTTTATCTGGTGGACTTGCATCACAAATGACACACGCTGCCTCGCCGCGAACCTACGTGATTGTCCTGCTGGCCCTGCTGGCCTTGACGGTGGTGACCACCGTGGTTGCGCATATTGACCTGGGGCCGGGCAACTCGGCCGTCGCCATGCTGATTGCCGTGGTCAAGATGCTGCTGGTGATGCTGTTCTTCATGCACATCCGTTACGAGGCCAGGCTGACGCGCCTGTTCGCCGGCGCCGGCTTGCTGTGGCTGCTGTTCATGATCGGCCTGGTCATGGCCGACGTGCTTTCGCGCAACTGGCGCTAACCGGGGATGGGACGCAGATGAACGCAGATTCAATTCGGGCATGTTGATCTGCGTTCATCTGCGTCCTATTCTTAAGACACCTTGCCTCCCGCGCACAGTTCGCCTCCACCCCGATTTAGGCGCAATATCGTGGCGCTGGGGTGGACCAGCCTGTTCAACGACACCGCCACCGAGGCCGCTTACTGGATCCTGCCGATGTTCCTGACCGGGCCGCTGGGCGCTGGGGCGGCGGCCTTGGGCTGGATTGAAGGACTGGCGGAAGGATGCGCTAGCTTCACCCGGCTGCTGTCGGGCTGGTGGACCGATCGGGTCCAGCGCCGCAAGCCCTTTGTGGTGGCCGGATACGTGGCGGCCAACGTGGCCAAGCCGCTGCTGGCGCTGGCCGCTAGCCCACTGCATGTTCTGGCCATCCGGGTCAGCGACCGCATCTCGAAAGGGGTGCGCACGGCGCCGCGCGACGCCATGCTGGCGGAGTCGGCGGAAGCGGCACACCGCGGCGCGGCCTTCGGCTTCCGCCAGGCCATGGATTCGGCCGGCGCCGTCCTTGGCCCGCTGGCCGCCTTCCTGCTGCTTCGCCGGCATTTCGACCTGCGGACTATCTTCGCCTTGGCCGCCCTGCCGGGCGCTGTGTGCATCTTCCTGGTGTTTGCCGTGGTGCGCGAAACCGGCACCGGAATTCGGCCGCCTCCGCATTCCGCACTCCGCACTCCGCACTCCGCACTGCCCCAAAGCTTCCGCCGCCTGCTGCTGGCGGTCGGCATCTTCGCCATCGGCAACTCCAGCGACCTGTTCCTGGTGTTGCGCGCGCAGGGACTCGGGCTCGGCGCTTATGCTCCCCTCCTCGGCCTAGTGTTCAACGTGACATACACGCTGCTGGCCTGGCCGTTTGGCCGCCTTTCGGACCGCCTGCCGCGAAAGTCGCTACTGGCCGCCGGATACGTGGTGTTCGCCGGCGTATACGCGGCATTCGCGTGGGTGCATGCCGCCTGGCAAGTGTGGCTCTTGTTCGCCCTCTATGGCGGGTACTATGCGCTGACCGAAGGAGTGATGAAAGCCATGGTCGCCGACGCGGTGGAGCCAGAATCACGCGGCCGGGCCTACGGCATCCTGGCCGCGGTCTACGGCGCACTGGTGCTGGCCGCCAGCCTGATTACCGGCCAGCTCTGGCAACGCTTCGGCCCGGCCCTGCCCTTCACGCTTTCGGCGCTGCTGGCCCTGATCGCCGCCTCGGCGGTTCTGACAGTGCCTCGTGGCCGGCAGACGTGAGCGAACGCGTGCGCGTCAATCGCCCGCACGCAGTCGCCTACCTCAGTCTGCCCAATCTCGCGCCCGCTCGGTCAAATATGGCGCATGCTCCGGCCAGTCATGCAAGGTTTCCGGATCAAAGTCTGCGCCGTTGGGCCAGACAAGCGTGTGAACTTCCGGGTCCACGCGCACCTGATTGAACAGCGACGGGTCGCGCAACGGGCCGTACAGTCTGCCATGAAGAACGGGTTCAAAGTCGATCGTCCGGTCCGTTTCATCGTCGAAACAGACGCGCAGGGCATAAGGGCCGAGAACTTCGCACGATCGGACGCTGTAGATGGCGTGATGCGTAGTCATCGGTTAACGTAGCGGCTCAATGGGAAGCGGGCTTTCGCCTGCCTGGAGGCGCTCCCAGTCGCTCGACAGTTCGCGCTGGTGCAACTCCGCCCAAGCCTCGACGAAGCGCCGCTGGCGCGGTGGCAGCTCCCCTGACATCAATTCTACCGGATCAATTCCGTAAACCGCCACATTGTTTTGATAGTGCGCGTGAAAGTGCGGCCGGCGGTGGGGAGCGCCAGCCTCGAAGTACATACGAATGATGATTCCGAAGAAGCGACTGATTTCCGGCACGGACGAATTCTACCGCAGTCTGAGCATCAGCGGGGTGCCCCGCGCTGCACCGGCGTACACATCGGGTACAATCTGGGGTATGCAGACACGACGCGACTTGCTTCGTTCGCTGGCCGGGCTGACCGCCGGCGCCGCTGTTGCTTCCGCCCAGGCCCGGAAGGGCGGTTATCAGCCGCAGATTTGCGCGCAGACCTACGTCTGGACGCAAATTTTCAGCCGGCAGAAAAAGCCGCTGGGCGAAGGACTGGAGGAGATGTTCGCGGCCACGCGGCGCGCCGGCTACTCCCGCGTCGAGCTGATGGGCGCCATGGTCGCGCCCGATCTGCTGGCGAAGACCGCCGAATTGCTGAAGAGCAACCGGCTCGACCCGGTCATTGTTTACGCCGCAGGTCCGATGCACGAAGCTGCGGCCGCCGAGAAGACACTCACCGAGATACTACAGACGGCCGACGCCGCCCGCACCATCGGCACGCGGGTCATCGAGACCAACCCCACGCCCAAAGGCAAGAAAGAGCGCAAGACCGATGACGAACTCAGTACCCAAGCCAAAGCACTCAACCGCCTCGCCGAGGCGCTGCACGAGCGGAGCATGCGTTTGTTCGTCCACCATCACGACCCCGAGATGGCCGACGAGGCCCGCGAATGGCGCCACATCCTGAAGAACACCGATCCCAAGCTCGTCCTCTTCTGCCTGGATATCGACTGGGTGATTCGCGGCGGGGAGCAGCCGGTGGCGCTGCTGCGCGAGGCCGGGGACCGCCTCGGCAGCCTGCATATCCGGAACTCGCGCCAGGGCGTCTGGACCGAATCGCTGGACGAGGGCGAGTACGATTACGCGGCGGTGGCCGATGGCCTGAAGCCGTTGCGCTACCGGGGCTTCGTGGTCACGGAACTGGCGTATGACAAGGCCACGGCCATCACCCGCCCGCTCGAGGAAGATTTGCGCCTGAGCCGCCTGTTTCTGGAGAAGACGTTTGGCGGCGGCTGAATCACAAACGGCGCTATACTTCCTGAGACTTTCAACAAGCAGGGGGAGATTCCATGAGACGAAGAGAATTCATCGCCGCCATCGCCGGTTCCGCCGGCCTGGGCCGGCTTTCGATGGCCCAGACCGTGCAGCGCAAGGGCCGGCTGAAGCAGGCCGCAACGCGCGGCTGCTTTGGCAAAGGCATGAGCCTGGAAGACCAGTGCCGCGAGGCGGCCCGCCTGGGGCTGAAAGGCATCGACCTGGTCGGGCAGAAGGAGTGGCCCACGTTGAAGAAGTACGGGCTGTTGGCCACCATGTGTCCCGCCGGCGGCGGGAGCATCCCGGAAGGAATCAACCGCAAGGAAAACCACGCGGAGATTGAAAAGACATTCCGCGAGAACATCATTCTGGCCGCCGAGGCCGGCATGCCCAACGTGATCACGCTTTCGGGCGGACGTAAAGGCCTGACGGATGAAGAGGGCCTCGACAACAGCGTCATCCTGCTGAACAAGGTGAAGGCCGTCGCCGAGGACAAGCAGGTCACGATCTGCCTGGAACTGCTGAACAGCAAGGTGAACCACCCGGGCTACATGTGCGACCACACCAAGTGGGGCGCCGAGGTGTGCAAGCGGGTCAACTCGCCGCGCGTGAAACTGCTGTACGACATTTACCACATGCAGATCATGGAAGGCGACGTGATCCGCACCATCCGCGACAACATCCAGTACATCGGGCACTTCCACACCGCCGGCAACCCCGGCCGGCATGAGCCCGATGAGACGCAGGAGCTGAACTACCGCGCCATCGCCCAGGCCATTGTCGATTTGAACTTCACCGGGTACCTGGCTCACGAGTACAGCCCGGTGCGCGACGCGCTGAAATCGCTGGACCAGGCCATCTCGATCTGCGACGTGTAACGCCACGATGCGGCGTGCCACGACCGAAGGGTCAACCGAGAGGCGCAAGCCTGCCCCGGCTCGCGTCTCTGCGTTGAGATTCACCGGATGGACTTTATGCAGACCCACGATCCCTGCTGCGAACTGCGGGCGGCGCTTGACCTGCTGGCCAACGATCCCCGGCATCTGCTGGTCACCGCCGAGGAGGTGGATCCGCGCCTGGAACTGGCCGGCGTGTATCGGTTGGTGGGGGCCGGCACGCCGGCCATGCCGCCCACCCGCATCGGCCCGGCCATGCTGTTCGAGCGCATTCGCGGATACAGCGACGCGCGCATCCTGGTGGGCCTGCTGGCCAGCCGCGAGCGGACCGCCCGCCTGCTCCATACCACCATCGAGCGCCTGCCGTTTCGGTTGCTGGAGGCGCTGGAGAGCCCGATTGGCGCGGTCATCGCCGAGGGCCCCGCGCCCTGCCAGGAAGTCGTCCACCGGCCGCCGCTGGACCTGATGCGCCTGCTCCCCATTCCCACCAATACCGCCAAGGACGCCGGGCCATATTTGACTCTGGGCCTGCTGCGCGCCGAAGACCCGGAGACGGGCCAGTCCGATGTCACCATTCATCGCATGTGCGTGCTGGGGCCCGACCGCCTGAGCGTCTACTTTGTTCCGGGGCGGCACATCGACCACTTCCGGCAGAAGGCGGAAGCGGCCGGCCGGCCGCTGCCCGTTTCGGTCAATATCGGGCTCGATCCCGCCATCTACCTGGCCTCGTGCTTCGAGCCGCCCACCACTCCGCTGGGATTCGATGAGCTGAGCATCGCCGGGGCGCTGCGCGGGCGCCCGGTGGAACTGGCACCGTGCCTCTCGGTGGCGGCCAAGGCCATCGCCCGCGCCGAGATCGTGATCGAGGGCGAGATGCTGCCCGGCGAGCGCGCCCGGGAAGACGAACTGACCGGGCTTGGCTATGCCATGCCCGAATTCCCCGGCTACCTCGGCAAAGCGCAGGAGTCGGTGCCGGTGATCCGGGTGCGGGCGGTGACCCACCGCCGCCGGCCGATTTTCCAGACCCTGGTGGGTCCCGGCGCCGAGCACACCGCGCTCACCGGGATTCCCACCGAAGCCAGCATCTTGCGGCTGGTCGAGCGCGGCATGCCCGGCAGGCTTGTCAACGTCTACGCGCATCCCGCCGGCGGCGGCAAGTATGTCGCCATCCTGCAGCTTCGGAAAGCATCACCCTCCGACGAAGGCCGACAGCGGCAGGCCGCGCTGACCGCCTTTGCCGCGTTTCCGGAGCTGAAGCACGTGATCCTGGTCGATGAGGATGTCAACATCTACGACACCAACGACGTGCTCTGGGCCATGACCACGCGCTACCAGGGCGACGCCAGCACCGTGTTCATTCCCGGCGTGCGCTGCCATCCCCTGGACCCCTCGCAGTCGCCCGAGTTCAGCCCCTCGATTCCCGCCCCGGGAGTCTCCTGCAAGACCGTGTTCGACTGCACGGTCCCATACCGCCTGAAGGAGAACTTCCGGCGCGTGGAGTTCGCGGACGTGGATCTGAAGCGGTTTTTCCCGAACGGCCTGGGCCCCGGCCCCGAGCTGTAAGAACGAATCCGCAGACTCCGGTTCTGCGGTACATTTAGTCGCCGAACGATATTACTTTTTGGTGGAGGAACAGGTGAGAAGACGCGAATTCTTAAAAACATCAGCGGGCCTTCTGGCAACGGCGGCGGTTTCGCCCCGGCTCGGATGGGGCGCGCCGCCCGCGCGCAGGCCCAACATCGTTCTGATTGTGGCCGACGACCTCGGCTACGCGGACATTGGTGTGTATGGCTGCACTGATGTCCCCACACCCAATGTCGATTCACTGGCGAAAAACGGCGTGCGCTTCACCAACGGATACGTTTCCTGCCCGGTGTGCAGCCCGACTCGCGCCGGACTGATGACCGGCCGCTACCAGCAGCGCTTCGGCCACGAATTCAACCCCGGCCCTCCCACGGTCGCGGATGACATATTCGGGCTGTCGCTGAAGGAAGTGACCCTGGCGGAGCGGCTGAAGAAGGCCGGATACGCCACCGGCATCTTCGGCAAGTGGCACCTGGGGTACCTGCCCCAGTACCACCCGATGAAGCGCGGCTTCGACGAGTTCTTCGGCTTCCTGGCCGGCGCTCACCCGTATGTCCAAACTGAAGCGCCGAGCAACCTGATCTTGCGGGGAAGCGAGCCGGTCAAGGAAGAGCCGTTTTACACCACCGACGCCTTTACGCGCGAAGCCGTCTCGTTCATCGAGCGGCGGCAGAAGGAATCGTTCTTCCTGTACCTGCCCTACAACGCGGTGCACGGGCCGTTGCAGGCCTCCGAGAAGTACCTTTCCCGGTTCTCCTCGATCGGCGACGACAAGCGGCGGACGTTTGCGGCCATGCTGTCGGCCATGGACGACGGAGTCGGCCGGGTGCTGGAAACGCTCCGAAAGGCGAATCTCGAAGACAACACGCTGATTTTCTTTGTCAGCGATAACGGCGGGCCGACGCCGGGCAACACCTCGCGGAACGACCCGCTGCGCGGTTACAAGGCGCAGGTGCTGGAGGGCGGCATCCGCGTGCCCTTCATGGTGCAGTGGAAAGGCCGCCTTCCGGGAGGCAAGGTCTACGACCAGCCCGTGATCGCTCTGGATGTGCACCCGACCGTTGCCGCCGCGGTTGGCGCCAGCGTCGCCGACTCCAAACTCGACGGCGTTGACCTGGTCCCTTACCTGAGCGGGACTAAGAAGGGCGTTCCTCATGACCGGCTGTTCTGGCGATTTGGCGAACAGTCGGCCATCCGCATGGGGGACTGGAAGCTGGCGAAGCTGGCCGATGGCGCGCCGCAGCTCTACAACCTGGCAAAGGATATCGGCGAGGCCAACAACCTGGCCGCCAGCGAGCCGGCCAAGCTGAAAGAACTGCAGGCGGCCTACGATGAGTGGAACGCGCAATTGATGGAGCCGCGCTGGGGGCGTGGCGGCGCGGCCGGCCAGGACGCCAAGGCCAAAGCAGCCAGGAAAGCAGCGAAGGCCGGCGCCCGCAAGCAACCCGGGTAGGACAAATCGGACGCCCGCCGCGGCGGGAACGCAGATAGACGCAGATAAGACCGTAGAAAGATCTGTGTGTACCTGCATTCATCTGCATTCCATTCTGTTCAGATCAGGGGAGTGACATCGGCCGCCAGGTGCGGGGCGGTGCGAACGACGAGCAAGCGGCCCATCTCGAGCGGCTGCATGGCCTCGCTGATCTTCTCGGAAAAAACGACGACGGCGGGGACGCGGGCGAGCGCGGAACTGCGAATCAGCGCCTGCGTCTCAAGGGAGCGTGTTTCGAGCGGCCGGCCCGGCTCCCTCCGCTCCCAGAACAGCGAGAAGTAGGTGGCCGAGCGGGTGGCGTAGCGAAAGGCGTACAGCTCGCCCGCCCGGGCCAGGATGAAGTTCAGGCCGGAGAATTGGCCATCTTCGATCGCCAGCGTCACCGCCGACCGGATCGCTTCCACCGGGCCGGCCGGAGCCCGGAGGCGGTGCAGCAGCAGGCGGAAGAATGCTTCGCTGTCGGTCTGCCCCTCGTAGCTGACGCGCCCCGTTTCGCGGCGCACCCTGGTCTCCAGCAGGGGGTAAAGCGCGCCGCTGTGCGCGAACAGCCAGCCGTTGCTCAAGAACGGGTGGGTGTTGCGCTCGGCGCGGGGAGCGCGGCTGCTGCGCCGCACGTGAGCGACGATCACGCTCCCGCAGGCCTCGGCAGAAGCGGCGCCTGCAGGAAACTCGCCGGAAGGAGGCAGCGGGTGCTTGACGAGACGCGGCTGTCCGCCGGGGTCGAACCAACCGAGTCCCCATCCGTCGGGGTTGTTCTCGCCGCGGGATCGGAAGAATGCGGGCGCGTCCTCCATGGAGACATGCAGGCCAACCGGCTGCGCCGCCGCCACACCGAACAGACCAGCCATCTCTCCGAGTGTAACCCGCATTCCCGCGCCCGGCGGCCTGTTGTCTGGTTGCGGCGCGGGCCGCGCTGGGGTACAGTACCGGCCGTATGAGCACTGACGCGGATCAAGGGTGGAAGAGCCTGCTGCTGATCGTCGCGGCGCTGGCCCTGCTGGTCGGCGCCAGCATCGGGGCGGTGGTGCTGTTCAGCGGCACGGGCCGGCGGCCGGCTTCCCTGCCCGCGGCATCCGGGCGGCCGTCGCTGGCGGTGCTGAACTTCGAAAATCGCACCGGCCAGCCGCGCTACGACCGTTACGCGGCGGACGCCGCCGAGCTGCTGATCGCCGACCTGGCCCGCCCGGACGCCAACCTCGAGCTGGTCGGCCCCGAGCGGCTGCTGGACGAGCTGCAGGCCATGAAGCGCAGCGTCGATTCGCTGGACCGCCCGGCGGCCCTGCAGCTTGCCCGCCGCTGCGGCGCCCGCTACATGCTGCGCGGTGAGCTGCTGGCGGCTTCGCGCGATATCATTCTCAAGGCCGAGGTGACCGAGGTGGACAGCGGCCGCCCGGTTTCATCCCGGCAGGTGGCCGGACTGAACGATCAGAACCTGCTCGAAAGAGTCGGCGCCCTGGGCCAACTGGTCCGCGAGGATTTGAAAACACTGCGCTAGGTTTTAGCCGCAGATTTCGCGGATTTCATAGATTGAGAGCACGTTATGCGCATTGTGAAAGCTACGCGCCAGGACTGGAAATGGCCGGCGATTTTCCTGCTGGCTGGGCTGGCCGGCGCCGCCATCGCCTACCTTTACTTCTTCCACGCTTTCCCGGAAGCCTCCATCGATTTGCGGCTCTCCCGGACCGAGATCGCCGAGCGGGGCGCCGGCTGGCTGCGCCTGCGCGGCCTGAATCCGGCGGGCTACCGCCAGAGCGTGCTGTTCGATCCCGAGGACGAAGCCCGCACCTACCTGGAGCGGGAAATGGGCCTGGAGGCGGCCAACCGGCTCATGGCCTCGGAAGTGCCGGTGTGGCGCTGGCGGGTCCGATTCTTCCGGCCTCCGCAAAAGGAGGAGTTCGTTGTCCGCCTCACCACCGCCGGACAACTCACCGGATTTCGTCACCTCATCGACGAAAAGGCGCCCGGCGCGCGGTTGGGCAAAGATGAAGCCCAGCGGCTGGCCGAGGTTTTCCTGCGCGCCCAGAAGGCCATCGACCCGGCCCACTACTGGCTTGTTTCCGACAGCCTGGACGCCCGGCCCAACCGCCACGACTACACCTTCACCTGGGAACGCCGCAACTACCGCCTGAAGGAAGCGACCTGGCGGGTCTCGGTGACCGTGCAGGGCGACCGCATCGGAGGATACCGGGAATTCCTGAAAGTCCCGGAGCAATGGGACCGCGACTACCAGCGGCTGCGCTCCCGCAATGAGCTGCTCAACATGATCGCCACCGCCTTTTACCTGCCGCTGCTGATCGCCGGAATCATCGTGCTGATCCGGATGGCCCAGCGGAAGCGTGTGGAATGGCGGGCGGCGGTGGCCATCGGCGGGTTGGTGGGCGCGCTGTTTGCCGTCATGGGCGTCAACCAGCTCCCCATGGTGGCCGCGCAGTTCCCCACCAACGCCCCGTACTCCACCAGCGTCGCCATTGTGGTGATCGGCGCGGTCTTGGCGGGGGCGCTGATCGGCGCGTTTGTGGCCTTGCTGGCCGCCGCCGGGGCCCCGCTTTACTCCGACTTGGTTCCCAACCGCATCCGGCTCTCGAAGTTGTTCACGCTGCCCGGCCTGCGCAGCAAGGAATTCTTCTTCTCCACGCTGATCGGTTACGGCATGGCGGCCATGCACATCGGCGCCGTGGTGCTGTTCTATATCGTGGCGCGCCGCTTCGGCGCCTGGGCGCCGCTGGAGGTGAACTACGACAACGCGCTGAGCACCTACCTGCCGTGGCTGTATCCGATGGCGGTGAGCCTGCTGGCGGCCACCAGCGAGGAATTCAGCTTCCGCTTGTTCGCCATCCCGCTGCTGGACCGCTGGCTGAAGTCGCGCTGGCTGGCCATCGTTATTCCCGCCTTTGTCTGGGGCTTCCTGCACAGCTCCTATCCCCAGCAGCCGGCCTGGATCCGCGGCGTGGAGGTGGGGCTGATCGGGCTGCTGGCCGGCTGGGTGATGCTGCGCTTCGGCATCCTGGCCACGCTGGTTTGGCACTACACCGTGGACGCGGTCATGATCGGGCTGTTCCTGCTGCGCTCCGACAACCTGGGTTTCAAGATCTCCGGGGCGCTGGTGGGCGACGTGGTGCTGATCCCGCTGCTGGTCGGCGTGGTGCTGTACTGGCAGCACGGAGGCTTCGTCGAAGACGAGACCCTTACGGGATACCGGGCGGCGGCGCCGGGCGTGGCCGCGGAAGTTGCGGCCGGCGCCCCCCAGGCCGCGGCGGAGCCGGCTGCCGAGCCGGTCCCCGCTTCGGTTGGCGCATACGCGCCGGCCGGCCCG
>JAPKYU010000633.1 GCA_026394175.1 Acidobacteriota bacterium
GAGGGAGCCGATGCCAGAAAGCGAGGTCATTTTTGCGGTGGAGGAATCGCCCGACGGCGGCTACGAAGCCCGCGCCATGGGGCATCCTATCTTCACCGGCGGCCAGACCATCGAAGAACTGAAGTCCATGGCACAAGACGCCGTGCGGTGCCACTTTGATGACACGGAAAGACCCAGCATGATTCGTCTCCATCTGGTCAAAGACGTTCTGATTCCCGCTTGAAGCTGCCACGCAACATTCGGCCTGAAACGCTCGCTTCTCTCCTCAGCCGCTACGGGTATCGGGTGACGCGGCAGACGGGAAGCCACATGCGGCTCACCTCTGATTCCAGGGGCTTCGAACACCACATAACGATTCCCCGCTATACGGCGCTGCGCATTGGAACCCTGGGCGCCATTTTGTCGGAAGTTGCTTCCTATCGCGATGTTCACAAGCAGCAACTGGTCCAGGAGTTGTTTGGAAGGTAGCCTGCGCAATCCGGAATCTGATATGAGCCCCCAAGACAGCAAGCGGCACCAAGCTTGGTGACTGGGTGGTGAGCCGCTCCTCGTCTACGGGCGGATGACGGTGCCGTCGCGGCGGCGGGTGGAGCCCCAGCCGTCATCGCCGCGCACCGGCGGCGCCGGAAATTTCGCCGCCAGCTTCTCGTCCAGATCCACGCCCAGGCCGGGGGCATCGCCGGCCCACATCGCTCCGTCGCGGATTTCCGGGCAGCCGGGGAACACCTCGCGGGTATTGGCGCCGAACCCGGTGCATTCCTGGATGCCGAAGTTGTAGCAGGCCAGGTCGAGCGCCAGGTTGGCGGCATGCCCCACCGGCGAAACGTCGCCCGGGCCGTGCCAGGCCGTGCGCACCCCGAAATACTCGCCGAGCGCCGCCACCTTGCGGGCCGGGCTTAGCCCGCCGATCTGCGAGATGTGAATGCGGATGAAATCGATCAGCCGGTTCGAGATCAGCGGAACAAACTCGTGGGGGTTGTTGAACAGCTCGCCCGTGGCCAGCGGCGTGCTGCACTGCTGGCGAATAATCCGGAAATGATCGATCTCTTCGGGTGGCAGCGGGTCTTCCAGAAAGAACAGCCGGTAAGGCTCGAGGTCCTTGCAGAGCCGGACGGCCTGCGGCAGCGTCACCCGCTCGTGCACGTCGTGAAGCAGTTCCACTTCCTCTCCCAGCTTGGCGCGCAGGAATTCGAACAGCTTGGGTGCCAGCCGCACATAGGTGGCCGGCTCCCAGGCCGCCCGCGGCCGCGCGCTCTGGCCTGGCTGGGAGGGAGTTGCGCCGGCGCCGCGAGCGCCATACGTGGATTGCCCGGGCACCGCCACCTGCGCCCGCACGTACCGATAGCCCTGCTCCATCGCCTTGCGAACGTTGTCGGCCACCTCCTGGAAATCGCGCCCCGAGGCATGGGCGTACACATCGGCCGATTCGCGGCACTTGCCGCCCAGCAACTGGTAGACCGGCATGTTGGCCCGCTTGCCCTGGATGTCCCACAGCGCCATATCGACGCCGCTCATGGCGTTGTTCAGCACCGGGCCGTTTCGCCAGTAGGAGCTGACGAAGGAGGACTGCCAGACGTCCTCGATCCGCCCGGCGTCCTTGCCGATGAGGAACGGGCGCAGGTATTCCTGCACGGCCGTGGCCACGGCGAAGGCGCGCTGCGTGAAGGTGGCGCAGCCCAGGCCATAAAGGCCCGGCTCGCTGGTCTCCACCTTGACGACCACCAGCCGGATTCCGTTGGGGGCCGTCAGGATCACCCGCACGTCGCGGACGGTCAAAGGCGGCAGGCCGCGCAGCGCCGTCTGCGCCCGCGCCGGCAATTGCGCCGCCGCGCCAAGGGTCCCTGCCGAGAATGCTTTGAGAAGCGTTCGCCGATTCATCCGCGCAGTTTACCGCAAGAAGGTGCATGGGACGCTGATGAACGCAGAAAAACGCAGATCGGACAAATCTGCGTTTATCTGCGTTTATCTGCGTCCCATTTCTTCTCCGTGTTATCGCTTTTACGCTTTACACTCGAAAGAAGGAGGGAATTTGATGGCCGACTCCGCCGTTACGTCCGGTCCCGTCTTTCCTGCCCTGACCAGCATTTCCGAAGAAGAACAAATGTTCCGCGCCAGCGTGCGGCAGTTCGCCCGCGACAAGGTGAAGCCGCTGGCCAGGCGGATGGACGAGGAAGGCAAATTCAGCCCCGACCTGCTCCGCGAATTTTTCGAGCTAGGGTTGATGGGCATCGAGATTCCCGAGGAATTCGGCGGGGCGGGCGGCTCCTTTTTCCAGTGCGTGCTGGCCATCAAGGAGTTGTCGGCTGCCGATCCCTCGGCCGCCGTGATCGTCGATGTGCAGAACACGCTGGTGAACAATGCGCTGCTGCGCTGGGCCAGCGCTGAACAGAAGAAGCGCTACCTGCCCCGGCTGGCCGGGAACGTGGTCGGCGCCTACGCGCTGTCGGAGGCCGGCTCCGGCAGCGACGCGTTCGCCCTGGCCACGCAGGCAGCCGCCCAGGGCGACCACTACACATTGACCGGCCGCAAGCTATGGATCACCAACGCCGCCGAGGCCGGCATCTTCCTGCTGTTCGCCAACGCCGACCCGCCGGCCGGCTATCGCGGCATCACCGCTTTCCTCATCGAGCGCGACACGCCCGGCTTCCGCGTCGGCAAGAAAGAGGACAAGCTCGGCATCCGCGCCTCGTCCACCTGCGAGCTGCTGCTGGAGGACTGCCGGGTCCCGAAAGAGAACGTGGTGGGCGAGGTGGGCAAGGGCTACAAGATCGCCATTGAGACTCTGAACGAAGGCCGCATCGGAATTGCCGCGCAAATGACCGGGCTGGCGCGCGGCGCCCTCGAGTACGCCATCGACTATGCCAGGGAGCGCAAGCAATTCGGACGGCCCATCGCCGACTTCCAGGGCGTCCAGTTCCAGCTCGCGCAGATGGCCGTGGACGTGGAAGCGGCCCGCAATATGACTTACAACGCTGCCCGCCTGAAAGACTCCGGCCGGCCCTTCGTCAAGGAAGCGGCCATGGCCAAGCTGTTCGCCTCGCAGGTGGCCGAGCGCGTCAGCTCCGTGGCCGTTGAAATTTTCGGCGGCTACGGCTTCACCAAGGATTACCCGGTCGAGAAGCTGTGGCGCGATTCCAAGATCGGCGCGATCTACGAAGGCACCTCGAACATGCAGCTTCAAACCATCGCCAAGCTGCTCCTGGGCAAGTGACCAAAAAAAGGATCGGTGTGGCTCCAATTATCAGGCACACGGTTTCCCTTGGCGCAACCGCCCCATTTTCAGCACATTACAGCCGCTTGCCTGCCGCCCGCCAACCGGCACCAGCGCATTTTTCGGCGACTAACCTATTTATTATCAATAGATTGAACGGTGTTCCAGTGCGCACCTGTT
>JAPKYU010000435.1 GCA_026394175.1 Acidobacteriota bacterium
TCGCTGCTACCGCTGCCCTGACTGCAAGGCTTTGAACCTGTTCTTCGACTGAAACGCAGCAACCTCGCCACCGTTGCCAGTCACACTTCCAGAATCACGGGCAGGATCAGGGGGCGGCGCGAGGTCTGCTTGTTGATGAAGCGCTTCAAATCGGCGCGGATTTTCTCTTTGATCACGCCGTAGTCGGCTCTTTCTTCGTCGCTGGATTGCTCCAGGGTCTGCAGGAGGACGTCGCGGGCCCGGCTGACGAGGTCATCCGCCTCGGCGGCGCCGAAACCGCGGGTGACAATCTCCGGGGGCGTCTCCACCTTGCCGGTCAGCCGGTTGATGGCCAGGATGCTCACCACGATGCCGTCTTCGGAGATGTGTTGCCGGTCGCGGATGACCATTTCTTCCACAATCTCGTCGATCGAGCCGGAATCGATGCAGCGCCTTCCGACCGGAATCTTCCCGGCCTTGCGCGCCCCGCGGTCATCAAATTCCAGAATTTGCCCGCTTTCCAGGATGAATGTCTCCTCCAGCCCGCCGCCGGCCCAGGGCAGGGCGCCGGGGCGCGGCGGCACGCCGCGGAGATGCTGGGCCAGCTCGGCGTGCGAGAACAGTTGCCGGTATTCGCCGTGCATGGGAATGAAATAGCGCGGCTTCACCAGGTTGAGCATCAGTTTCAGCTCCTCCTGGCTGGCATGCCCGGAGACGTGGATGGGCCGTGCCCCGCCCTGGCCGTACACCACGTGCGCGCCGCGGCGGAACAGGTGGTCCACCATCCGGAAAATGCTCTTTTCGTTGCCGGGGATGATGCGCGCGGAGAGAACCACGTGGTCGCCGGCCTCGATGGTGACGTGCTTATGGCTCTCCACGGCGGCCCGCGACAGCGCCGACATGGGCTCGCCCTGGCTGCCGGCGATCAGCACGGCCACGCGGTCGCGGCGCACCTGGGCGATGTCGGCCGGGCGCAGCAAGGTGCCGTCGGGAATCTGCAAGTAACCCATGCGGTGGGCGATCTCGGTGATGGCCCCCATGCTCCGCCCCACGAAGGCCACCTTGCGGTTGTACAGCGCCGCCAGATCCACCACCTGCTGCAGCCGGTGCACGGAGCTGGTGAAGCAGGAGACGATCACCCGGCCCTCGGCGGCCATGAAGATTTCCTCAAACCGGCCGCGCACCGCCCGTTCCGAGGGCGTGAACCCCGGCCGCTCCACGTTGGTGGAATCGGAAAACAAAGCCAGCACGCCGCGCTTGCCGTACTCGGCCACCGTGTGCAGGTCGAACAGCTCGTAGTCGGTGGGCGTGGGGTCCACCTTGAAGTCGCCGGTATGGATGAGGACGCCCAGCGGCGTGGTGATGGCCAGCATCAGCGAGGCCACGGCGCTGTGGGTCACGTGGATGAACTCGACCTTGAACGGGCCCAGGTCCACGATGTCACGCGGCTTCACCGCGTGGAGCCGCGCGTCCTTCAGCAGTTCGTGCTCCGCCAGCCGGTTCTCCAGCACCGCCAGGGTGAACGCGGTGCCGTACACCGGCACGTTCAGTTCCGACAGCAGGAAGGGGACCGCGCCGATGTGGTCTTCGTGGCAGTGGGTCAGGATCAAACCGCGCACGTGCTCGCGGTTTTCCACCAGGAAGGTCATGTCGGGGATGACCACATCGACGCCCAAAAGCTCGCTGTCGGGGAACATCATGCCCGCGTCGATGACGATCATGTCGTCACCGTAGCGCAGAACCATGATGTTCATGCCGAACTCGCCCATTCCGCCCAGCGGAATGGCCTGCAATTTTCGTTCCGTCATTCACTCCATGGTAGCACAGGCAGACGGTACGATTGACTGTGCTAGACTCGCAGTTCTAGCTGTCAGCTATCAGCTTTCAGCTATCAGCTTTTCCCAAGTCTCCCGAGAGAGGCGGATCCTATGCAAAACTTCCGAGATCTGAAGGTTTGGGAGAAGGCACATCGGCTCACCTTGGAGATCTATAAAGCGACTCAGACGTTCCCCCGCCAGGAGATGTATGGCCTTACGAGCCAGATTCGCCGCGCTTCTTCTTCGATTCCCGCAAACCTGGCCGAAGGCTGCGGACGCGGGGGCGACCCGGATTTCGCGCGGTTCCTCTGGATCGCGATGGGCTCGGCCAGCGAGTTGGAATATCATCTGCTGCTGGCTCGGGACCTGGAATTCCTCGCCGCCGCAGATCACAACCATCTTCAGGCGGCTGTCACTGAGGTCAAACGGATGCTGGCGGCCCTCATACAGCGGGTCAAGAGTCCCTCGAGAGCTGTTGGCGGCACGGCACGAGCCGGAAAAGCTGATAGCTGAAAGCTGATAGCTGACAGCTAAAACCTTTATGAACCTCATACAAGCACCCAGAGGATTCCTATTTTCCGCGGTCGCTGCCGGTGTCCGCAAAGACGGGCGAATCGATCTGGGCCTGATCGTCTCCGAGCGGCCGGCCAGCGCCGCCGGCGTGTTCACCACCAACCGGGTGGCGGCGGCGCCCGTGCTTTTATGCCGCCGGCACCTGGCCGCCGGCCGGGGTATGGCGCGGGCCATCGTCGCCAATTCCGGAAACGCGAACTGCGCCACGCCCAACGGCGGGCGCGTGGCAGAGCGCACCGCGCGCGCCGCCGCCCAACTGCTGAACATTGAGCCGCGGCATGTTCTGGTGGCATCCACCGGTGTGATTGGCCTGCCCATGCTCGAAGAGCAGATTCCCAGCGCCCTGCCGCGGGCCGTCGAACGATTGTCGCCGGAGAGCTTCGAAGAGGTGGCCCGCGCGATTATGACCACCGACACCCGGCCCAAGCTGGCGTTCCGCGCCATGGGCAGGGGCCCGCGGGCCGCCCGCGTGCTGGGGATGGCCAAGGGCGCGGGCATGATTCATCCGCGCATGGCGACCATGCTGGCTTTCGTGATGACCGACGCGGCCGCCGCACCGGCCCGGCTGCAGCGGCTGACCGCGGCCGCCGCGGCCCGCACCTTCAACCGCATCTCGGTGGACGGCGACACTTCCACCAACGATACCCTCTGCGTGCTGGCCAACGGCGCGGCCGGACCCGTCGCGGAAGCGCGGCTGGCCAAGGCCCTGGAAGAGGTGATGGGGGAGCTGGCGCTGGCCATCGCCGCCGACGGCGAGGGCGCGCGCAAGCTGGTGAAAATCGAGGTGCGGGGCGCGCGCAATGAAGCGCAGGCCGAGACGCTGGCCCGCGCCATTGCCAATTCCCCGTTGGTGAAGACCGCGATTGCCGGAGGCGACCCGAACTGGGGACGCATCCTTTCGGCGGCGGGCGCTTCCGGAGCTTCCTTCGATCCCGCCCGCGCCTCCGTCATCCTGAACGGCGTCACCGTGTGCCGGCGGGGCGTCGCCGCCGACTTCGACGAAGAAGCGCTGGGCCGCTCCCTGGCTCAGGCCCGCGAGGTCGATGTGCGCCTGCTGCTTGGCGCCGGCCGCGCCCGCGTCCGGTTCCACACCTGCGACCTGACCGAAGAGTACATCCGCATCAATGCCTCGTACCGCACCTAATCGTGTTTCGGGACTGAACCACAAAGGCACAAAGAACACAAAGTTCACAAAGTAGATCGACTTGGTGAACCTTTGAGCTCTTTGTGCCTTTGTGGTTGAAGTACCGAGAACAGGGACGCGAGCTGCTCCAGCGACAATTCTTCGGCGCGGGCAAAGCCGCTGAGGCCCAGCGATTCGAGCGCGGCGGTCACTTGCCGGATGGCAGGCAGGCGCTTCAGGTTGTTCACCAGCGTTTTCCGCTTTTGCTGGAAGCAGGCGCGGAGGAAGCGAAAGAAGGCAGCCTCGTCCCGTATGCCCAGTTCCCCGCCCCGCGGCGCAACCGCCATTCGAACCAGCGCCGAGTCGACCCTGGGCGGCGGCCGGAACGCGCCGGGCGGAATGCAAAACAGCAGCTCGGGACAGGTGTAATACTGCGCGGTCACCGACAGCAGGCCGTAGTCGCGGCTTTGGGGCGCCGCCGCAAGCCGCTCGGCCACCTCCCGCTGCACCATCACGGTCAAATCTTCGAACAGGCCGGAAAACTCGAAAAGCCGGAGAAGGATCGGCGAGGTAATGTAATAGGGCAAATTGCCGGCCGCCTTGGCGCGCCGGAAGCCCGTCTCAGCCGCCAGCCGGCGCAGATCGAGCTGGAGAATGTCGGCTTCCACGACCCGGACGCGGGAGCTGCCGCCAAATTTCTGGCGCAGCAGCGCGGCCAGCGGCGGGTCCACCTCCACGGCAATGACCAGGCCGGCACGCGCGGCCATCAGTTCGGTCAGCGCACCCCGGCCCGCGCCGATCTCGATTACCAGGCATTCGGTGTCCAGCGCCACGCTGTCGGCGATGCGCGCCAGCACGCGCCGGTCGGCCAGGAAATGTTGCCCCAGGCGCCTTGGCATGGCAGCAGTTTCGCACTGCGGCGCCGGAAGTGGTGAATTATCCGGGCTACCGGGGCCAGGGGTAGGCGAACAGCAGACCCAACAGCAGCGTGTTCTGGTGGTGCATGGCAGCGGCGTCGAAGCCGCGATCAAAGAACGGGCGGTCGGAGTGGTCGTGCCGGTATTCCCAGCGCGCCAGCACGCCGTCGCGAACTTTGAACTCCGCCGTCATGGTTCCTTCCTTCAGGCGCTGGGGCAGCGCGGTTGTGAACCCGTTCGCGTCGTTGAACCACTCCAGGCGGGGAGCGATCGCCCAACGCGGGCTCAGGACGCCGCACTGGCCGCGTCCGTCCGGCTCGCCTCTTTCTTTTTCCCGGCGCGGTCTTCCCCGGCCCCCGAGGAAGCAGCCAAAACGAGCAAAAAGAGCGCCGCCAAGAATCTACCCGCCATTCCCTCCTCCTTCTGGTTGTTTGATGGAGGATAGCGGCAAGCCGGACGGCGGGCAAGCCGATTGTTTGAATGAGCCGATTTCGTTTTTTGGATAATGAAAACTGCTTATTGAGTCGATCAGGAAATTGGTAACGGCTGTGACCCGGACGCGGCTTCACTGGCTCAGCAGCTTACCGATGGCCGCTTCCAACTCCGGGGGGCGGAAGCCGGCCGGGCCGGGCTGCCCCTTGTAGGCGATGCGACCCCCGCGGTCCACCAGGTAGAGCCGGTCGGGCCAGCCGGCATAGGCGGCTTCGGTGGTGTTCTTCAGGTTATCGATGAGCGCCGGCATGTGGATATCGAGCTTGCGGATGCAAAGCCCCGCCACTTCGTGCCGTTCCTGGTCGCTCTTCGGCTCGGCATAGAGAACGTTCTCGCGCTGGTTGGCGGGCACCTGCCGGCCGTCGGTGGGGTGCGCCTCGCGGATGTAGACGAGCAGGAACTCGACCTTGTCCTTGTAGCGGTCATGCATGCCGTTGATGTCACCCACCTGGTGACGGAACGGCGGTCAGGTATAGCTGCCGAACACCAGGGCCACCGGCCTGCGGTCGCGGAAAGACGAAAGCCGCACTTTCTGCTCGCCTCCGCGCACGGTCAGCTCGAAGTCCGGCGCCAGGTCCCCGACCTTGAGTGTTCCCTGCCGGGGCATCTGCGCGGCCGGCCGGGCGTCTTGCGCCACGGCCATGCCCGCCATGCACAAAATAACGGCAATCACTGGTGTGAGGCGCATGATCGTTTATCGCCACTATTCTAATCCCCACCCGCCCGCCAGCCAACATTATTCAGCACGCGCTTCTTTGTGGGCCTTTGTGTCCTTCGTGTCTTTGTGGTTCCAAAAACTCAGCTTGCATTTTGGCGCCGCGCCAGTGACAATGGCGCATCACAAGGGTTTCTAACTTCCAGACATGTCCGAAGAAACCAACCGGCCATTCGGGTATTTTGCCTTCGCCGCCGTCGTGGGCATCCTGCTGCTGCTGAACTGGCTGGGCACATTCAAGACCATCTTCGGGCTGGACACGGCCATCCTGCTGACGCTGATCGCGGGCTACAAGATCTTCTTCAACGCCATCGCGGGGCTGCTGGAACGGAAGATCTCCGCGGACCTGGCCATCACCATCGCGGCCATCGCCGGCCTGGCGGTGGGCGAATACCTGGCGGCCGCCGAGGTCATGTTCATCATGGTCATCGGCGAGGGCCTGGAGGCTTACGCGGCCGGCCGCACCGGCGCGGCCATCGCCAAACTGGCGGCCCTGCTGCCCCGCCGCGGCCGCGTGCGCCGCAATGGCGAGGAACTGGAGGTGGCGCCCGAGGAAATCCGCCGTGACGACATCGTGCTGGTGCGCCCGGGCGAGCGCATCCCGGTGGATGGCATCCTGCTGCGCGGCCAGTCGGCGATCGATGAAAGCACGCTGACCGGCGAATCAATCCCGGCGGACAAGGCGGCCGGCGACCGCGTCTACAGCGGCACCTTCAACGTCGGCGGCGACTCGGTCGGTTTACTGGAAATCGCGCCCACCGCGGCGGCCGACGAAAGCGCGCTGGCCCGCATCGTGCGCCTGGTGAAAGAGGCGCGGCAGAACAAGGCGCCGGTGGAGCGCGCCGCCGACCGCTACGCGAAGTTCTTTCTCCCGCTGATCCTGGCGGCGGGCGCCATCGTTTTCGTTTTCACGCGCGACTGGATGCGGGTGGTGGCGGTGCTGATCGTGGCCTGCCCCTGCGCGCTGGTGCTGGCCACCCCGGCGGCCATGCTGTCGGCCATCGCCCGGCTGGCGCGCTCCGGCGTGCTGGTCAAGGGTGGCGTCCACGTGGAGGCCATGGCCCGGGTGACCGCCATCGTCTTCGACAAGACGGGCACGCTGACCGAGGGGCGGCTGCACATCTCATCGATCCGCCCGCTGGGGACCATCACTGAACAGCAACTGCTGCTGTGGGCGGCGGCGGCGGAAAGCGGCTCGGAGCACCTGCTGGCCCGCGCCGTCGCGGAGGCGGCCGCCGCCCGCGGACTCACCCCGCCGGCCGCGCAGGAATTTCGCGCCCTGCCGGGACTCGGCGTCGAAGCCCGCGTGGACGGCCGCGACCTGCTCATCGGCAACCCGCAGTTGTTCGCCCGCCGCGGCATTGCTGTTCCAGCCGAAGCCGAAGCGCTGCTGGCACAACTGGAAGAGAACGGCGAAACGCCGCTGCTGGCCGCCGCCGGCGGAGAAGTGATCGGCCTGTTGGGTGTGCAGGACCGGCTGCGCGCCGGGGCGCGCGGCGCCGTCGGCCGGTTGCGCCAGATGGGCATCGGAAAGATCGTCCTGCTGACCGGCGACCGCCGCCACATCGCCGACTCCATCGCCCGCCAGGCAGGCATCGCCGAGGTTTACGCCCAACTGCTGCCGGAAGAAAAGCTGGAGAAGCTGCGGCAGTTCCAGGCCGCCGGCTTCCGGGTGGCCATGGTGGGCGACGGGATCAACGACGCGCCGGCGCTGGCCGCCGCCGATGTTGGCATTGCGCTGGGCGGCACCAGCGTCGATGTGACGGCCGAGGCTGCCGACATCGTTTACCTGGCGCCGGGCTTCGACAAGTTCCCGGTCATGGTGGACGTCAGCCGCAAGGCGCTGGCCACTGTCCGCCAGAACATCTGGGCGTTTGCGCTGGTGACCAACGTGGCAGCGGTCACGGCCGCTTCCTACGGGATTTTGGGGCCCATCGGCGCCGCCGTGTTTCACCAGGGCTCATCCTTCCTGGTGATGATGAACTCGCTGCGGCTGCTGCGGGAGCGGCCGCTGCCGGCGCGCCTGAGAGCGCTGCTGGCGCCACGCGCGCTTTCACATGTGCGCCGCC
This sequence comes from Acidobacteriota bacterium, assembly GCA_026394175.1. Taxonomy (GTDB): domain Bacteria; phylum Acidobacteriota; class Terriglobia; order JAJPHL01; family JAPKYU01; genus JAPKYU01. Next base: position 7,686 of record JAPKYU010000435.1, read on the forward strand.
TTGGCGCGGCGGGCGCCGCCGCCGGCCGCCGCGCGCTGGATTTGTGGAACAGGTTGGCCGCCTTTGCCATCCCTTACGCCTGGCGCGAGCGCCGGCGCTTGTGGAAGCCGGCGGCCGGCATCCTGGCCGCGCTGTGGCTGCTCAGCGGCGTCTACATGCTCAACCCCCAGGAAACGGCGGTGGTGCAGCGTTTCGGGCGCAAGGTGCTACCGTACCGCGGACCGGGACTCCATTACGCCCTGCCCTGGCCGGTCGAAAGGGTCAGCCGCGTGGAGGCCGCCCGGGTGCGGTCCTTGGAGATGGGCTTCCGCACCATCGCGCCGGCCGCGCGCCTGGGCGATGCCGTCGAGCCTGCGGCCTATGAATGGAACGTAGCCCACCGCATTGGCCGCTACCAGCAGAAGCTGGAAGAGGCGCTGATGCTGGCCGGCGATCAGAACCTGGTCACGGCCAACGCCGTCGTTCACTACTTCATCGAGCAGCCCGACGATTACCTGTTCAACCTGGCCGATCCGGAGAGCACGCTGCGCGGCGTGGCGGAGAGCGGCCTGCGCCGCGCCATCGGCCTTGCGGAGCTGGACGTGGCGCTCACCAGTGGCCGCCGGGCGCTGGAAGAGACGGCGCGCGCGGAAATGCAGAAGCGCCTGGACCGCTACCGCGCCGGAATCCGCGTGCTGAGCGTGCGCCTCCAGGACGTTCATCCGCCGCTGGAGGTGGTGGACGCGTTTCGCGAGGTATCCAGTGCCTACGAGGAGAAGAACCGGCTGATCAACGAGGCGGAAGCCTACCGCAACCAGCAGGTGGCGCTGGCCCGCGGGCAGGCCGCCAGCCGGCTGGAGGAGGCCCTGGCCTACAGGCTGGGCCGCACCAACCGCGCCACGGGCGACGCCGACCGCTTTGTGCAGGCCGAGGCCGCATACCGCACCGCGCCCGGCCCCACTGAAACCCGGCTGTTCCTGGAAACCATGGAGCAGGTGCTGCCGGGACGCAACAAGCTGATTGTGGATGTGGATGGAAAGGGGAAGCGGCAGTTGCTGGCCATCGACTCCGGCACGCTGAGGTTGCTGCTGCCGGCGGATGCGTCGGCCGCGCAGCCGCCCCCCCAGCCCCCGGTTCCGAGGGACTGACTCTTATGATTCAACGATACCGGATGCCGATTGCCGTGGCCGCCAGCCTGCTGCTGGCCTGGCTGACCCTTTTCACGGTGCCCGAAACCGAGTTCGCCATCGTGACGCAGTTTGGGCGGCCCGTACGCACCGTCACCCAGGCCGGCCTGCACCTGAAGTGGCCCTACCAAACCCTGCTGCGCTTCGACCGCCGGCTGCGCGTGTACAACCCGCGGCCCTCCGAGTTTCTGACCAGGGACAAGAAAAACCTGGTCATCGAGAACTATGTCTGCTGGCGGATTCAGAACCCGGAGCGCTTCGTGCAAACCGTGGGCGACACGGTATCGGCCGAAATGCGGCTGCACGACATCGTCTGGTCGGGCCTGGCCGCCGCGCTCGGCAACTACGATCTGGAGTCGCTGGTGACGCCCAATCCCGAGCGCATGCACGGCGACGAGCTGATGGAGTCGCTGGCCCGGCACACCGACCGCCGCGCGCTGGAGCAATACGGCATCGAAGTGGTCGATGTGCGCATCAAGCGCCTGAACCTGCCGGAGCAGAACAAGCAAAGCGTCTTCGCCCGCATGCGCGCCGAGCGCGAGCGTATCGCCCGCCAGTACCGCGCCGAGGGTGAGGAGCAGGCCCTGAAGATCCGCGCCCAGGCCGACCGCCAGAAAGAAGAGATTCTGTCGGCCGCCTACCGCGAGGCGGAGAAAGTGCGCGGCGACGGCGACGCGCAATCGACCCGCATCTACGGTGCGGCTTACTCGCGCGATCCGCAGTTCTACAAGATGGTGCGGACCCTGGAGGCCTACAAGAAGATCCTGGACGACAAGACCACAGCGGTCCTGCCGGCCGATTCCGAATTGTTGCGGTTGCTGACCAGGGGACGGACCGGAAGCAAGTAGGCAGTAAGCAGTAGGCAGTAAGCGGCTGTCAGGGATTCCTGAGGGATTAATGGCGAGCGTATTGCAGTTCCGGGTAAAGGAAGAGGCGGCAGGCCCGTCGCCGCGCTATACGCCCAAGCGCATCCTGGCGGCAGTCGCGCTGCTCTACCTGGCCAGCGGCATCTACCTGGTGCCGCCGGACCGGCAGGCCGTGGTGACCCGCTTCGGCCGCGTGGTCGATGCCCGCGTGCTCCCCGGCATCCATTACCATTTTCCCTACCCCATGGAGCGCATCTACCGGCTGAAGGTCCGGGAAACGCGCCGTGCCGTGGTGGGCGGCGAACCGGCCGACGAGACGCTGGGCCGAACCCAGCCCTTCCAAACGCAATTCCTGACCGGCGACCAGAACGTCATCCAGATGCGGGCCGTGGCCCAATTCAGCATCAACTCGCCTGCCGACTTCTTGTTCCGAGCCGAAAACCCCGAGGTGCTGGTCCGCAATGCGGTGGAAACGGAACTGGCGCGGGAGACGGCCCGGCGCGGCGTGGACGCGCTGCTGACCACCGACAAGGTGGCGGTCCAGGAAACCGTGCGGGAACGGGCGCAGGCAGTGCTGGACCGCTATTCGGCCGGAATCAGCGTGGCCTCGGTCAACATCGAGACGGCCGGGCCGCCGCCGGAGGTGGCCGAGGCATTTCGGGACGTGGCCGGGGCGCGCGCCGACGCCGCCCGCATCGTCAACGAAGCCCAGGGCTATGCCAACGACCTGGTGCCCCGCGCCCGCGGCGAAGCCAACCAGATGAAGGAGGCGGCCGAAGGCTACCGCGCCCGCAAAATCAACGAAGCCCGCGGCGACGCCGAACGTTTCACCAAGCTGGCCACCGAATACAGCAAGGCCAAGGAAGTCACCTCGCAGCGGCTCTACGTCGAGGCCATGGAGCAGGTCCTGCCCAGGATCAGGAAGCTGATCGTGGACCGCAACGTGGACCTGAGCATTCTCCGCAAAATCGAGTGAAGTTGTGAGTTTTCAGTTGTCAGTTTTCAGTCGTCAGTTCTGGGTCGTTGTCCGACGCTTAGCTGAAAACTGATGACTGATAACTGAAAACTGCTGACTTCTCATCGGGCAACGATTCTCAGGGCCAGCAAAACATGGACCGGCTCGCCTTCCATGCGCACCGGAGCGAAGCGGAACTGGCGCAGCGCCGCCTCCAATTCGGGTTCGGTAGTCTCCTTCAACGGACGCAGGCCGGCGACCTTCCCTTCCCGATCAACCAGCAGCAGGTAGGAACAGGGTTTGATGCGCAGGCCCGCGGGCAGCGAGGCAGCGCGAATGGGCGGCAGGTGCCGGATCCTCATGGGAACAAATAGAAGGGTGTCGGTGGGGATCTTCCAATAGGGAGCGGGAGAGATTTCGACTCTCTCGGGCGTGACCCAGCCCTGGTTTCCCCGGCCCGGCCCGCGCACCTCCAACATCACCGCCGGTCCCGTATCGCGGGCGGGCAACAGAAAGCGAAATTCCACGCCGGGCGATTCCGCGGGCAGGCGGGCGGTAACCTCCGCGGCCCCGAATTCGATTCGCCAGCGCCCGTCCGCCTCCACCTCCCCGACGATAGGCGAATCCATGTCCGGGCCGCGGTAGACGGCGGCGTCCTTGCCCCGCGGAGTGATGACCTGGGCAGCCAGCGGAAAGCAGAAGGCAGTAAGCAGTAGGCAGTAAGCAGTAAGCAGGAGGCAGCAGGCGGGAAGCAGAAGGCGGAAGGCAGAAGGCAGAAAGCGGAAGGCAGCAAAACCAAGCGGTTGCCGCCTTCTGCGTTCCGCTTTCCGCCTTCCGCATCTCACGAGCCACTTCCGAGACACCATACTAGAACGACCAGCGCACCAGCGTCGCTCCGGCCGTGAATCCGGCCCCTACCGCGCACAACAGAACCAGGTCGCCCTTCTTCAGCTTTCCTTCTTCCAGCGCCGTGCGCATGGCCAGCGGAATCGTGGCGGCCGTTGTGTTGCCGTACCGGTCGACATTGATGATTACGCGCTCGCGGGGGATACCCAGGCGATCGGAGGTGGCCGTAATGATGCGGCGATTGGCCTGGTGAGGGATCATCACCTGCACGTCCTCGCCCCTCAGCCCGTGGCGGTCCAGCAAGGCCTTGCAGACATCGTATTGCTTGCGCACGGCGAATTTGAAAACCTGCTGGCCCTCCTGGTGCACGTAGTGCATCTTTTGCCGGACGGTTTCCTCGCTGGCCGGGCGGCGGCTGCCTCCGGCCGGCATGTACAGGACATCGGCGCCGGCCCCATCCACTTCATGATAAAAATCGATGATTCCCTCTCCGTCTTCTTCGGCCGGCTCCACCAGCACGGCGCCGGCCGCGTCGCCGAACAGAATGCAAGTGGCCCGGTCGGTATAGTCCACGATGCTGGACATGGTGTCGGCGCCGATCACCAGCACGCACTTGTGCGATCCGGCCACGACAAACTGCGCGGCCACCGTCAGGGCGTAGAGGAACCCGCAGCAGGCGCCGAGCAGGTCGAAGCCCCAGGCATGCGGGCTGCCGAGGGCGCGCTGCACCAGGCAGGCGGTTGCCGGGAACAGCATGTCCGGGGTCACGCTGGCCACCACGATCATGTCCAGTTCCGCGGCCGCCAGGCCGCGGGAGGCCAGCGCGGCGCGCGCCGCTTCGATCGCCATGTCCGACGTCGCCATCCCCGGCGTCACCAGGTAGCGCGTGGAAATGCCGGTCCGCTCCAGGATCCACTCGTCGCTGGTATTGACCATCTTTTCCAGGTCGGCGTTGGTCAGAATCCGGGGCGGCAGGTACGTGCCGAGGGCTGTGATTTTGGCTTGACGTGCCAAGGCGATCAGTCCTCCAGTGATTGAGTCAAAGCCGCTATTGTGCCACAGATATTCGCCGGGGATGAACACGGATGAAGGGCGGCAGGCTTCAGGTTGCTGTAGCCTGTGGCCTCTGATCGGCGTTCATCCGTGATGAATTTTCCGGCGAATTGTTGTATCTTGCCGTGATTCAGTCGAGGAACCAGACGGGGAGCGAACGAATGCGCTTGGCGATTGCGTTTATCATCGCAATTCTGATGGCGCCGCTTTTAGGCGCCGAGCAACTGGACGAGACGGTCACGGTGCCGTGGCTGATGCCGCGGAAGGCGCTCACGGTGCGCCCGGAGACCAAAGCGGCGCCGGACGCGCAGGCCTGCCTGCACTTCTGGGTCGGCAAGGACGGCAACATGGAAGCCACCGAGCAGGTCTGCGGCGACCGCGAGTTGTTCGATGACATCGTGGACGCGGTGCTGGATTGGGAGTTCAAGCACGAGGGCGCGTTCACCACCGACCTGACGTTCGTGCGCCGCGGCAAAAAAGTTGTGCTGCTCCTGGAACTGCCGCCTGAGTCCCGACCCAAAAAGGAGCCCTGCACCGACAAGCAGTAGCCAGGACGCGCGAAGCCCCGAGAGTTTGTAGCGGCGGTCTTTAGACCGCCACAAAGGATTGAGATGGCGACCCCGCCAGGCGGGGTCGCCGCTACAACTCACTCCACGGTGACGGATTTGGCCAGGTTGCGGGGCTGGTCCACATCGCAGCCGCGCCGCACCGCGATGTGATAGGCGAGCAGTTGCAGCGGCGCGATTTCCAAAATGGGCGAGAGCAGCTCGACGGCCGGCGGCAGCGGAATGACGAAGTCGGCGCTTTCGGTCACTTCCGTGTCGCCCTCGGTCACCAGCGCGATCACGGTTCCCTCGCGCGCCTTCACCTCCTTGATGTTGGAAAGCGTTTTCTCATAGCGCAACTGGCTTTCGGCATTCCCCGGCTCCCGGGTGGCGATGACCACCACCGGCAGCTTCTCATCGATCAGGGCGTTGGGACCGTGTTTCATCTCGCCGGCCGGGTAGCCCTCGGCGTGAATGTAGGAAATCTCCTTCAGCTTCAGCGCCCCCTCCAGGGCAATGGGGTAGTGGATGCCGCGGCCCAGGAACAGGAAGTTGTCGGCGCGGAAAAAGCGCCGGGCCAGGTCCTCGTACAGCGCGTCGTGTCCCAGCACGCGCTCCAGCTTGGCCGGCAGGCGGGTCAGCTCCTGCATGTAGCCGCGCTCCTGCTCGGCGCTCAGCGTTCCGCGCAGGCCCGCCAGGTGCAGCGCCAGGATATACAGAGCGGCGAGCTGGGAGGTGAAGGCCTTGGTGGAGGCCACGCCGATCTCGGGCCCGGCGTGCGTGTACAGGGTTCCGGTGGCCTCGCGGGTCACCATGCTGCCGGCCACGTTGCAAATGGCCAGCGTGGGCGAGCCCCGGGCCGTGGCCTCGCGTTGGGCGGCGATGGTATCGGCCGTCTCGCCCGACTGCGTGATCACCACCGTCAGGGTGTCGGGCGGCACGATGGGATCGCGGTAGCGGAACTCGCTGCCGTAATCCACCTCCACCGGCAGCCGCGCCAGCTTCTCCACCATGAACTTGCCGGCCAGGGCGGCGTGCCAGCTTGTGCCGCAGGCCACCATCTTCACCTGCCGCACGTTGCGCAAATCCTCCTCGCTCAACTGCATTTCGTCGAGGAACACGCGGCCGCTGTCCACGCTGATGCGTCCCAGCGTGGTGTCGCGCACGGCCCGCGGCTGCTCGAAGATTTCCTTCAGCATGAAATGCTTGTAGCCGCCTTTTTCGGCCATGATGGGGTCCCAGGTGATGTGCTGCACGGCGCGCGTCACGGGGCGGCCGTGGAGGTCGGAAAGGTGCACGCCGCGGGGCGTGATCACCGCTACGTCGCCGTCGGCCAGGAAGAAAACGTCGCGGGTATGGTGCAGGATGGCCGGGAGGTCGGAAGCGACGAAGTATTCGTCCCGGCCCAGGCCAATCACGGCGGGCGGTCCGTTGCGCACGGCGACGATCTTGTCCGGGTCGCGCCGCGACAGCACGGCGATGGCGTAGATGCCGCCCAGCTCGACCACGGCCTTGCGCACCGCCTCCTCCAGCTTGCCGTTTTGGTACTTTTCAATGAGGTGGGCGATGACCTCGGTATCGGTCTCGGTGACGAAGACGTGGCCCTCGCTCGCCAGTTGCTTCTTCAGCGCCAGGTAGTTCTCGATGATGCCGTTGTGCACCACCACGATATCGCCCCGGCAGTCGCGGTGCGGGTGGGCGTTCTCCTCGGTGGGGCGGCCGTGCGTCGCCCAGCGGGTGTGGCCGATGCCATAGCTGCCCTCCAGCGGGTTCAGCCGGATTGCTTCTTCCAGGTTGCGCAGCTTTCCTTCGGCGCGGCGGATCTGCAGTCCGGCGACCGATCCCACGACAGCCACGCCGGCCGAGTCGTATCCGCGATACTCGAGCCGCCGCAGGCCGTCAATAATCACCGGCACGGCCGGCTTGTAACCGACATAACCCACAATGCCGCACATAAATCTTCATGGCTCCACCTGGTACGAGAACTCTTCGATAACCGGATTGGTCAGCACATCGCGGGCGATACGCTCGATCTGCTGGCGCGCCTGCTCCGCGCCCAGGCCGTCGCTCAGGCCAATCTCGAAGAATTTGCCCTGGCGGACGTCGGCGACGTCCGCATAGCCCAGGTCCCGCAGGGCCGCCAGGATGGTTTTCCCCTGCGGGTCCAGAACCGTCCTTTTCAGCGCAACGAAAACTTTAGCTTTCATAAGAACCAGTCGACCTAGGGCGACCCCGCCAGGCGGGGTCGCCGCTACATCACACCGCGGAGGGCGACCGCATAGGGTCGGCCCTACATCGCGCGGAGGCTTTCGTCCAGCAATTCGACAACGTGCAGCACGCGCTGTCCGTTCCCCCATTGAGCCACACCGGCGCGAAGCTGCAGCAGGCAGCCGGGATTGGCCGTGAGCACCAAGCCGGCGCCGGTGGCGGAAATGGCCTCCATCTTCTTTTTCAGCAGGGACATGGACAGCTCGTTATGCACAACATTATAGATTCCCGCGCTGCCGCAGCAGATGTCGGCCAGCGGCAATTCCTGGAACTCGATGCCGGGCACGCTGCGAATCAGCTCGCGGGGGGCCGCCCGGACGCGCTGCGCGTGCCCCAGGTGGCAGGAATCCTGGTAGGTGGCGCGGGCGGCCACCGCGCCCAGCCTCTGCACCAGCCCGATTTCCGCCAGAAACTCCGTGATGTCCTTCATCCTGGAGACGAACAGGCGTGCCCGCTCCGCATCGCGTCCGTCGCCGTCCAGCAGCTCGCCGTACTCCTTCAGCGTGGAGCCGCAGCCGGCGGCGTTGTTGATGATGGCGTCGAACGGCTCGGCCAGAAAGGCGTCGAGGTTGCGGCGCGCCAGCCGGCGCGCTTCCTCGCGCCTTCCTGCGTGGACGTGCAGGGCGCCGCAGCAGCCCTGGCTTGCCGGAATCACCACCTCGCAGCCGTTGGCAGCCAGCACGCGGACGCTGGCCTCGTTCAGCCGCGCGAAGCTCACGTTGGCGATGCAGCCGGCGAAAAAGGCCACGCGGTAGCGGCGCTCCCCTACCGCCGGATATGTCTTGCCCAGTTGCGAGAAAAAAAACGGCGGCTGCGACTCGGGCGCCAGCGCCTCGATGCGCGCCAGACCCAGCACACGGAGCAGGCCCGAGCGCCGCGCCATTTTCTGCGCGCCCGAGGCCTGGTACAGCCACAGCAGCCGCCCCGCCAACTTCAATAGCGGGGGGCTGACCAGCAGGCAGTCATAGAAGACGCGGCGGGCCATCCGCGCGACAAGCGGCCGGCGATAATGTTGTTCGATCTGGGCCCGCGCCGCCTCCACCAGCTTTCCGTAGAGGACGCCCGCGGGACAGGCGGTCTCGCAGGCGCGGCAGTCCAGGCACAGATCGATGTGCTGCACGAAGCGCTCCGCCAGCGCCAGCCGCCCTTCATCCACCAGCGCCATCTGGTAGATGCGGCCGCGCGGCGAGTCCATCTCCACGCCCAGTTCACGGTACGTCGGGCAATGGTTCAGGCACAGCCCGCAGTGGATGCACTTCGAGTACACCTCCCACAGCGGGCGGTCGGACCCGGAGAAGCCGGAAGCTGCCGATGTATCGCCCGTGTTGGCTGGCGCCCGCATGAATTTCGGATTTCAGATTTCGGATTTCGGATTGCGAGCTTAAAATCCGCAATCCGCAATTCCCAACCCGCCCCCTACACCACAAAGCGGCCGGGATTCAGAATGCCGTTAGGGTCGAAGACCTGCTTCAGCTTCAGCATTAACCCGTAGTCGTCGCGCTTGGGTCCCCAGATATCGAGCTGCGACGCGATTTCCGGCGGCGCGAACTCCAGAACGACGTGTGCCGGAAGCGGCCCCGCGAATTCGCGGATCGAGCGGCAAAATGCCGGCAAATCGCCGCCCCGGGCGTAGACGTAAAGAATGCCGGAGCCGGCGCGGCCGGCCAGCGCCGTTTCCCGGGCGGGCTGATCCGCCTCCAGGCGCTCGACGATCGCGCGCATGTGGTCCAGCGTCGAAGAGATTTTCAAGCGCACGGTGTCGGGCCCGGCCAGCGTAGCGGGCAAGTCGCAGACCGCGCGCCAGACGCGCTGCTCCTGCTCGCCGGCCAGCGTGGCGGAGGCCTCCAGGCCGGCGGCGCGGCCGGCGGCCTCGACCTCCCGCCGCGCCCGCTCGATCACATTGGCCACGCCCCCGTAGGCCACCAGGAGCACATAGCGGCTTCGCGGCAGCTCCTGCGGAGCGGCCGCAGCGGCAGCGGAGGCATCCAGCAGGTCCAGCGCCAGCGGCGCCACCGGAGAGTTCAGCAGCCCGCTGCGCGCCTGGAAGGCCGCGGCCGCCGTCCGGAAGCCGAGCGCCGTGGTCTCCGTCGCCGGGTGCGGATAGACACGCACGTTGACCTCGGTAATGATGCCCAGCGTTCCGAAGGAGCCGATCAGCAGCTTGACCATGTCATAGCCGGCCACGTTCTTGACCACCATCCCGCCGCTCTTGATCACCTTGCCCTCCGCGGTGGCGAAGCGCAGGCCAATGACCATGTCGCGCGCCGTGCCGTAGAACAAGCGGAACGGGCCGCTGCTATTGGTGGCCACGATGCCGCCCAGGGTCGCCAGTTCCGGCCGGGGAACGGCCAGCGGCAGCCACTGACGGTGGAGGGCCAGGACAGCGCTCAAGTCCGCGAGCGTCACTCCGGCTTGCAGGCTGGCGGTGAGATCGGCCGGCTCGTACTGCTTTACCCGATTGAGGCGGCGCAGGCAGACCCGCAGCGCCCCGCCCGGCGCCGGCCCGCCCAGCTCGGGTTGCGACGAGTTGCCCGCGGGTATCACCGGCAGGCGTGCGGCGTCGGCCAGCGCCAGCACGCCGGCCACCTCTTCCGCCGATCCGGGGAACACCGTGCAATCGGAAACGTTCTGGGCGCCGACCAGCTCGCCGAGCCGCCGCGCCATATCTCCGGGCAGGGCCATCGCCGCGAGTATAACAGACTGTAGGCTACAGGCTGCAGGCCACAGGCTCCAGGAATTCACTGCGCTATGGCTCTGTGGTCAATGGTTACCCGCCATACCTCTTCCGATTGGGGCGGGTCTATAGATTGGGGGATAATCAACGTTCATGCGGCGTAGAACCAGCAACGCCCGGCGGCGCGCTACGCCAATCCCGGAGATCCTGCGACCCCATCTGTTCCGCCGCGGGGTGCGCTGCGCGCCTTTGGAACTATCGCCGGCCATCTCCCGCCGGGGCCGACGCGTGCTGGAACGCTGGCTGCGGGCCATCCCACCGGATGTTGCCGCCCGTCTGCCGCGAATCCGAGTGTCGGTATTCGACCACCGGAAGTTGCCGGCCGGCTCGGTGGCCCAGGGCGTATCGTTCATCCCGCAGCGCTACCTGCTGCTGAACGATTCCCTGCTCTCGCGCTCCGCCGAGCTGGGTCGCATCCTGTACCACGAGCTTGGCCACTTCTTGTGGCCGAGGCTTGGCAACCAGCGAAGAGCGCTGTTTGAAACGGCCGTGGGGCGGGAAGTGCGGGCCCGTGTGCGGGGCGAGTTGGGACATTCAGCGCAATCGGCCAAGCAAAGGTGGCTCGGGAGCGGTCCGGCGGGGAAACCTTCTCTTGTCCCTGGCGCTGACTGGCGCCACTACCTCTGCGAGAGTTTCTGCGACACCGGGGCCTGGGCGCTGCTCGAAGCCGCCGGCCATCGGCGCCAGCACTCGGAGTGGACGCTGAGCCGCGGGGCGCGTCCGGCCCGCCTCCGCGCCTGGAAGGCGGCGGTGAGCTAGGCACAGCGCCGCGACCGTGGGAGAGCGGGACTGACACCGGGCCGCGTCGATATTGGTGAAACCAAGGTCTCCGAGCTGGGGTCGTACGGTTTCGGCTAACGGTCGGGCCTCAGAGCGATTTCCTTGCGCTCGCCGAGGGCTTCATTGATGACAACAAGAAAACCGGAGTCCTGGCCAAACAACTGCTCGTTTGCGTTCAAAAGCTCGATTCCGTAGATTGTGCCATCTGGTGCTGCATCCACGTTCAACTCCTCGCTTACGCGGATTGTTTCCACCCCGGTGGTTTTTTCCTTCAACCGCAGGTAGGCGATGTTGTATCGAGGATCGTAGCTGAGCTTCACCGTCTGATTCCCCTTGTCAAAAGTATCGCACAATAAGGGTGATCACCACCCAGGCATCTTTTTCCTTCACGGCGTAAACCTCCACCTGCTTGGTCGAGTAAGACCTGCCACGCCATCTGCCCGCAAAGGGGAAGTTGCGCCGAAAGCCCGTCCTGCGAATCTGGCCGGGAAGCGCTCGCCTGCTTCAATGGTCGCCGTCACCTCGGTCTCGGTCGCACCGCGTTCGGCCAGACGATCCAGGGCGTGTGGGTGCAAACGAACGTTCAAGTGGTTGCTCTCCGGTCGTGCATTCTTAGCATGAAGCGAGGCCGCACGTCCATGGCTACGCTTCGACTGGCACGATTTGGGGCCAGATGAGGGGGTTAATATACTTGACGCGCCACGTCATCGTCAGCCGATTCCGCACGACTCTCGCTCAACGCTCAGTATTCACTTCAGCGGTGCCGGCGCCCGTTTTCAAATGCCGGACAATGCGGGCGGCCTGGGCCGGGCCGGTGACCCGCGCCAGGTCCTGTTCCGAAACCTCGCGCAACGCCGCCAGGCTGCCGAACTCTCGGAGCAGCTTCTGCGCTGTTTTCTCGCCCACCCCGGGAATCCCCAGCAACTCCGTCGTAATGTGGCGTGACTGCCGGCGCTGGCGGTGGAACGTGACGGCGAAGCGGTGCGCTTCGTCGCGCACCAGTTGCACCAGGTGCAGCACCGGCGAGTGCCGGTCGAGCACCACCGGCTCGTTTTCCTGCCCCTGCACGTAGATGATCTCTTCCTTCTTGGCAATGGAGGCCAGCGGCTGGTTGATGACGCCCAGCTCTTCCAGCGCCGCCGCGGCGGCATGGAGCTGGCCCAGGCCGCCGTCGATCAGCACCAGCCCGGGCATGGGCTTGCCTTCTTCCTGCACGCGGCGGTAGCGCCGCCCCACCACTTCGCGCATGGCCGCGAAATCGTCCACGCCCTCGACGGTGCGAATGATGAATTTGCGGTAGTCGCTCTTCCTCATCTTGCCGTCTTGCCAAACGACCATGGAAGCGACGGTGTCGGAACCTTGCACGTGGGAGATGTCGAAGCACTCGATGCGGCGCGGCGGCTCGGGCAGGTTCAGCGCATCTTCCAGCGCCTCGGAGATGGCCTTGGAAGAGGGCTTGAGCACGCGGAAGCGCTGGTCAAAGCTGTGCCTGGCGTTCTTCCCGGCCAGCTCCAGCATGGCCCGCTTGGGCCCGCGCTGCGGCGTGTGGATCTCCACCTTGCGGCCCTTCTTCTCCGACAGCATCTCGGCCAGCAGGGCGGCATCTTCGAAGTCCTCGGGAACATGGATGGCCGAGGGAATGAAGGCCTGGTCCAGGTAAAGCTGCTTCAGGAGCGTGGAGAAGAACTGGGAAGCGGAGAACTCGGCGTCGCCGGCCGGCAGGTCTTCCCAGAAAAACTCGCGCCGGTCCACAATCCGGCCGTTGCGCAGGTGGAACAGATCGACGGCGGCCAGCGCGCCTTCCCGGTAGAAGCCGAAGATGTCGATGTCGTCGCCCCCGGCGGCGGCCATCTTCTGGCGCTCGCGCAGGTCCTCGATGGTGGCCGCCAAATCGCGGTAGGCGGCGGCCTGCTCGAACTGCTGGGCCTCGGACGCCTCCTGCATGCGCTGCCGAAGGTCCTTGAGCAGCTCGCTCTGGCGGCCCTCCAACAGCAGCCGAAGCCGGCGCATGGCTCCGGCGTAGGTTTCGTCCGTGGTCAGCCCCGGCACGCAGGGGCCCAGGCAACGGTGGATGTGATACTGCAGGCAGGGACGCGCGTGCGGCCTGGTCAGATCCACCTTGCACGACGGAACCAGGAAACAGCGATGGGCGAAGTGCACCAGCCGATGGGCCGCGCCCCCGGGGAAATAGGGCCCGTAGTACACCGACCCGTCCTTCTTCACCCGCCGTGTCACGTACACCCGCGGATACTTCTCCCCGACTGTCAGCTTGATATACGGGTAGGTCTTGTCGTCGCGCAGCAGGATGTTGTAGCGCGGCTGGATGCGCTTGATGAGGGTGTTTTCCAG
>JAPKYU010000060.1 GCA_026394175.1 Acidobacteriota bacterium
TTGGCCCCGGTGAGTCTGTCATGAATCACCCCTGTTCCGGCTGGCGTATTAATCCCAGCTATGGCCAGTGCGGACGGAACGAACTTTGCCGTCCCGGCCCAGTGTGACCCCGAAGGAGTATTTGGCCGGCCCCACGCCGAGCCGAGAGGTGAAGCTGATCTGGCAGTCGCGCGTGCCGCCGGCGAAACGCTGGAGCCGGTCGCTCAGCTCGTCGCGGGAGAGCTCCTACGTGTACTGCGCTTCAGCGTCGCCCCGGTGCCGCGCACCTGGGTTCGCTTCTACCCCTCCGCGCCGGCAATAAGTTCTTCCAGGCCGGGGAAGCGTATCTGCTTGAAGTCCACCAGCGGACCGAGCGCCAGTTCCTCGCTGAGGCCATCCACGATCTCCACGGCCGAGCGGATGCTTGCCAGGCGCACGCCCAGCACCTGGGTAATGACCTCAACGGCCCGCTCCTTCTCGCTCTCCGAGGCGCTCTGCGCCACCACGTAGGCGGGCACCATTTTGCCGTGCGCCTCGCGCGACATAGCCGTGCGGTCCTCGTCGGAATCGTCCAGTTGATCGGCCAGCGACTGAAGCAGGGTGCGCAACTGCGACAGCGTCTGCTGCCCTTTTTCGGGAGTGCTCATGGAACCTCCGGTTCAGTTAACCAACATTATGCGTGAGGCGCCAGGAAAGCCCGCTTCAGCGGGCTTGCCCGAAGGGTTCGTAGCCCACCCGTTTACGGGTGGGTAGCGGAAGCAAGATAAAGGCAGCCCGTTTCAACGGGCTTCCCTGTCCTGGCTTTAGCCGCCCGATGCAAGAGCAAGGGCTAAAGCCGGCGGGACAAGCCCGCTGAAGCGGGCTCCTTATCAATAACACGCTGTGAACCAGCCGTAAACGGCTGGCCTATCGACCCTTCGGGAAAGCCCGCTGAAGCGGGCTCCCCGGCGCTGCAACGTAGGACGTTGCATGCTTCGTGAATAATCCAAGTTCAGGGCAACCCACGGCCAGGCCCCCGGCGCTACCTTTGAGCGCCGGCGGAGGGCTCCAGTAACAAGCGGGACGCGGCATAGCGCTCGACCGCCTCCCGGCTGTAAGCCAGCGGAAAATATTCGCCCGCCGCCCACATCGGCAGCAGGTCGCCGTAATGAGGGCTGCCGGGCCGGCCGGACTGCCCCGGCACGTTAATGCCCACCGAGTTGTCCCACTGCCCTACATCGAAGATCTGCCGGTACGACGCGCCGGTGGTTTGCCGGAAGTCGGTGGCGAAGCCGGTGGCGTTCACCGTGTTGGAGTCGCCGCCGCGCGGCACGGCAGGCAGGTTGAACTCCGCGGTGAGCGGATGCCGGAACTCGGCCCGGTGCAGCGCGCCCCATCGCCAACGGGACAGATCGCTTCCCAAGCGCTCGGAAAGGTCGGCGTCGGCCTCGCGCAATGAATCGAGCAGCAACGGCAGCCTGTCGCGGGAGTGCCGCTCCAGTAGGACAATTGTTGTGCCCAGCACGGTTCGGGCACTGCGGATAAGCGGCTGCGCCTGTGCCGGCACCCATTGCCGCACCGCGTTCCCCACCAGCTTCTGCACCCACATTTCATACAGCGCGGCGGCGGCGGAATCGGCCGAAACCACCTGGTCCCACTCCCGCAGCAGGCGCAGGGCGCCGCTCAAGCGGGGATCGGCCGTCTTCGCGCCCTGCAGCATGGGTACGAGTTGCCGGGCGACCAGCGATGTCTGGTCATGCTGAAGCCGCTCGATATCGGCGATGCTGAAATCGCGCCGCGCGCCCAGCACCTCCTCGATGCGCCGGAAACGATAATCGGCGCCGAACTCGTAGCCGGCCGGGTTGGGGTCGCTCGGTTCGACCGTGCGGTGATTGGCGGTGGCCACAAAACCCTTGGGCGGGTTGAAGGCGTGCGGCAGCTCTTCCAGCTTGCGAAATCCGGTCCACTCGTAGCGGCCGGAATCGCCGGGGACCGGCAGCAGGCCGTTCCAGCCGCTGCGTGCCGGCACCAGCCCGGCGGCCTGGTAGCCGATGTTGCCCTCCACGTCGGCGTAGACGATGTTCTGCGCCGGAATCTTCCAGCGCTCGAGCGCCTTGCGGAATTCGGTCCAGTCGCGGGCGCGGTTCAGCGATAGCGAAGCCAGGTAGCCCGCGCCGCCCGGCTCCAGGCCCGTCCAACGGAGCGCGTAGGCCAGGCGCTTTTCCCGGTCTTCATGGATGACCGGGCCGTGCCGGGTAAATCGCAGTTCGACCTCCACCGGCTGGTCTTTGCCCTTCACGCGGAACAGCTCCTTGACGGTCCGCATGGTCTCCCACTTGCCGGCATAGCGATACCGCAGGGGGTTGGCCGGGTCGGTGCGCTCGACAAACAAGTCCTGCTGGTCGGCGGCGAAGATGGTGAAGCCGTACGCGGTGCGCTCGTTGTGGCCGGCGGCCAGGCCGGGCAAAGCCGGCTCGCCAGCGCCGATGACGTTCCATCCCGGCCCCACCAGGTGGGCCATGTATCGCAGGGAGGGCAGGAGCATCTGCCGGTGCGGATCGTTGGCCAGGATGGGACGGCCGCTGCGGGTCCGCGATCCCGCCACCGTCCAGTTGTTGCTGCCCTGGCCTTCCGCAAACGACAGCGCGGCGCCGGCGGCGCGGTGGCCGGCCAGCACGGCCGGGGTAATGGCGCCCAGATCCAGGCCCGGCTCGATCCGCAGTTTGGCCGGCGGGTCCAGCGGCATCAATCCGGTGGCCTTCTCGACGCCGACGCGGCTGACGAGCTGCGCGCGCAGCACCTCGTTCTCGATGTTGCGCGACATGACGTAACCCGCTAGGCGGGTCAGGCAGACCTCCGGCGTCCAGGGGTCGGGGCGCAGCCCCATCAGGGAAAACTCGACGGGCAGCCGGGCGCCGCCATCGGCAAGATCCAGCGCGATCAGCGCGTTCACGCCGCGCACGAAGGCGGTGACGATGCGGCGGGCGTCGGGCGCGTAGCTGGCCCATTCCGCCTCCATGTCGCCGCGATAGAGCAGCAGGCGGGCGAATATGTCGCGCGGCAGAGCTTTCTCGCCCAGCACCTCGGCCAGGCGGCCCTCGCCGGTCCGCCGCCACATTTCCAGTTGCCAGAGCCGATCCTGGGCCACCACGAAGCCCTGTGCGAAGAACAGATCGTCTGCGGTCTGCGCGTAAATATGCGGAACGCCCCAGCGGTCGCGGATGACTTCCACGGAGCGTTCCAGGCCGGTCAGCGTGATCCGGCCGGTGATCTGGGCCAGCCGGCCGGGCGCGCCCGCTGTCTTCGGCGTCTGCCGGCTTTGGTTCCACCCCGCAGACGCGGCCAGGCACACGCCCAGCACGAGAATGACGTACAGCGACGCGCGCGTTCTGCGGTTCACCATCGGACAGTGTAGCCCTTGTATAATCATTCGGGAAGCGGATGATGGAGCTTTTGAGCGAGACTGGCCTGAGCATCGTCGTTCCCGCCTACGACGAAGCGGAGCGGCTGCCGCAAACGATCGAGCGCATCGCGGCCTACGTGGAGTCCAAGCCGTTCACCGCGGAGGTGCTGATCGTGGACGACGGGTCGCGCGACCGCACCGCCGAGGTCGTTCGGGAGGCCGGGCGGCGATGGCCGGATGTCACCCTGATTCAGAATCCGGGCAACCAGGGAAAGGGCTACAGCGTGCGCAATGGAATGCTGCACGCCTCCGGCCGCATCGCGCTGTTCACCGATGCCGACCTTTCCGCGCCCATCGAAGAAGCCGACCTGCTGCTGGAGGCCATCGAGGCGGGCAACGACATCGCCATCGGCTCGCGCGGCCTGCGCCCGGAGCTGATCGATATCCACAAGTCACTGTTCCGGGAAACGGCCGGCAAGATCTTCAACCTGGTGGTCCGTTCCGTCACCGGGTTGCCGTTCAAGGACACCCAGTGCGGCTTCAAGGCCTTCCGGCGGGAAGCGGCGCGCGCCATCTTCTCCCGCCAGCAAACCGTCGGCTTCGGCTTTGACGTGGAGGTGCTCTACCTGGCCAAGAAGCTCGGTTTCCGGACGGCTGAGATTCCGGTGCGCTGGAGCCATAACGAGGGGACCAAGATCAGCATGTTCGGCGACAGCATCCGCATGTTTACCGACGTGCTGCGCGTGCGCTGGATGGACCTGCAGGGCAAGTACCGCAGTTAAGAGTTATGAGTTAAGAGTTAAGAGTGAAGAGTTCGTCCTGACTCCGTTCTTAACTCTTAACTCTTAACTTTTCACTGGCCATGAGCATCATCGACCTCAGCCACACCATCACGGCCGGGATTCCCGGCTGGCCGGGCGACCCGGAACGGTTCGAAATCGAGGTCACAGCGCGGCCGGAAATCGATGGCTACTTTACCCGCAGTTTTCGCATGATGGAGCATTTCGGCACCCACGTGGACGCCCCGCTGCACTTCGCGCCGGGCGGGCTTACGGTGGACCGGCTGGCGGCCCATCGCTTCTTCGGCCCGGCGGTGGTGCTGGAGGCGCGCGCGGAGACGGCGCGGGATGCCGATTACGCGCTGCCGCCGGATAAGGTCGAGCAGTGGGAAGGGGCGCACGGAACCATCGAGCCAGGTTCCATTGTGCTGCTTCGCACCGGCTGGGCGGCGCGCTGGCCGGACCGGCAGCGCTATTGGAACAAGGACGATCGCGGGGTGCTGCACACGCCGGGCTTTGGGCGCCAGGCCGCGGCGCTGCTGATCGAGCGGGGCGTCAGCGGGCTGGGCATCGACGCCCTCAGCATCGATCCCGGCAGTTCGCCCGACGTTCCGGCCCACCGGCTGGCGCTGGGCGCCGGACTGTATCACATCGAGAACCTGGCCGATCTCAGCGCCCTGCCGGAAAGCGGCGCCCGGCTGGTTGTGGCTCCGCTGAAACTGGAGGGTGGCAGCGGCGCGCCCTGCCGCGTCTTCGCTTTCTTGGGCTGTGGACTGTAGGCTGTGGGCTGCGGGCCGACAGCCGATTACCGGCCGTAGTGCAACCCCACCAGAAGGAAACAGACGGTGACCAGCGCCACCGCCAGGTGGCCCGCCAGGCGCCAGCCAAAAATGCCGCGCCGGGTGAAAGAAGGCGTATCGCTGACCAGCGCGCCGAAGATCAGCCCGCCGAGCAGCCCGCCGACGTGCGCCGCGTTGTCCACGCCGGGGATGACGAAGCCCAGAAACAGCCCGTACACCGCCCAGCGCAGGTACATGGACCGGACCTGCTCGCCCAGGCCGGTGCGATGGCGGTACCCATAGGCGATCATCACGCCGATCAAGCCGAACAGCGCGCCCGAGCAGCCCACCGTGATGGAGAAGGGATGGACCAGCGAGCTGGCCAGGCTGCCCGCCACGCCGGCCAGCACGTACAGCACCAGGAACCGCGATGTGCCGTACATTTCCTCGACCGACGGGCCGAGGTCGAACAGCACCAGGGAATTGAACAGCAGATGAATCAGGTTGGCATGGAGGAAGACGGCCGTGACCAGGCGCCACCATTGCCCGTCCCAAACGTGGTAGTCGCGCCCGCCCAGGTCTACCAGGGTGCGGGCCGGCATGTGCCCGAAGATGGGCTCCAGCCCCACGCCGCTGCGGCTGGCGGAGAGCAGCGCCAGGCCGAACAACACGAAATTGACGAACAGCAAGGCCAGGGTATACCGGGGTCCCTCGGGGAGAAGTCCGCCCAGCAGGCGCTTGATGCCCACGCGATCGAGCGCCGAGAGGCGTTCGTCGCAGAACGGACAGCGCGAGTCGCGGGCATCGACCAGGGCGCGGCAGGCCGGGCACACCTTCTGCCGGACCGTGCCGGCCCGCGCCAACGAGCCCGCCCGATCCAGCCATTCCGCGACCGACCGCCGGAAGCGCGCCAGCCGCCAGCGCATTCGCGTGGAAAGTATCGGCATTCCGAGGGACCATTATAGTACCCGGCCGGGCGCTGGCCTGAGGGCATCTTTCGTCTCCCGCTGTGCTTCAATAAAAGCGATGCTCTCCACGGCGTCACAAACGGCGACCAGCCGCTTTCTTTGTGTCCTCTGTGTTTTTTGTGTCGTGGTGGTCCAGACCGCCTGCCACAGAGGCCGCAAAGGCGCCCGGGCCCGCTTGCCGCGCGCGGCGCCCGCCGCCGGGGTGGCGGCCCCGCTGCCCGGCGAAACCGAGTACGGCTACGCGAGCTGGTATGGACATCCGTACCACGGCCGGGCCACCTCCAGCGGCGAGACCTACGACATGTACGGGATGACCGCGGCGCACCCGACGCTGCCGCTGCCGTCTTACGCGCGGGTCACCAACACCGCCACCGGCCGGAGCGTCGTGGTCCGCGTCAACGATCGCGGCCCGTTTCTTCACAGCCGCGTCATCGATCTGTCGTTTGCCGCTGCGCACCGTATTGGCATCGCGCAAAAGGGCAGTGGCGAGGTCGACGTCGAG
>JAPKYU010000025.1 GCA_026394175.1 Acidobacteriota bacterium
TGGACCAATCTCGTGTTGGGGCCGCAAAACCGCCTACACTCCAAAAGAAGGGGGAAGCGACAAATGGCCGAAAGAACATACGGACCAGGAGAAAAGGTTCCGAAATCCGGAATCTACCGCGTCGTCCATGACGAGAATCACGCCGAGCCGCACGAGGTGACGTGTGTTGCCGGCGAACCTTTCCCACCGTGTCGCAACTGTGGGGATGCTGCACGGTTTACGCTTGTCCTGGCGGCGCACCATGTCACAGGGCATGAACAGTTCAAGCACGGGGCGATTCGTCGAGCGGTGGCCCCCCACAGCCATCATTGATCCCGCTTTGCGGGATCGGCTCCATACTGCTCAATCGCCAGTAGGTGACGTTGGGCGCGCGTCTGGCCCGCGGCCTGATTCCACCGGGGCTCTGTTGCGCACAAACCTACCAGCGGAAGAAGCGGTAGGGGTCGTCCCACTCTTCCGGCGCATCCAGGTAGAAGCCGTCCAGCCAGCGCTTTTCGTCCGCACCAACCGGGCCGGCAAAGCGCGAGAGCAGGGGCGTCTGCCCCGCCGCACCCATGTTGGCCAGTAAGCGCGTCAGCAGGCAGGAGACCCGCCGGAAGGTTCGCTTGATGTTCATCTTCTCGCCGGAGTAATCAAACCGCCAGGGAGCAAGCTGGCACAGGACGACATTGGCGTCTTCCGCCTGGGCCAGGACGCCGTTGCCAATCACCGTGGCGCCACTCGAGACCAGGGGCAGCTTTCGCGGGTCGCGGTTGTGCACCTCCGCCGGGGAGATGCCGGCGAACGGAGAGCCGGCGCCGAACGGCGAGAAGTACGCCGCGATGTGCTCCTGTGTGACCATGGCCAGCTTGCGCGGCAGGAAGGCGTTGGCGTCGTTTTCGTCGAGGCCGACTGCAACAGCGTGGCCGCCCGCCTTCAACCAGCCGGCGATGGCCGCCGCGTCAGCCGCAAGCTTCCGCCCTCCGCCCGGACCGACCACAAGAAGCTGGTCGGCCGACAATTCCCTGCCCTCGTACTCCGCGAGCGAGACTCCCGTGGAGCGCAGATGGCTTCCCCCGGCGGGATCGCCGGCGTAAACGACGCTGCGGTTGACGCCCGGACTCCAGGTTGAAACGTAAAGAAGCAGATTGCGGACCAGGGTCTCGGCCGCCGGGTCGGTCTCGGTGCGGCCGTTCACGTCCAGTTGGCAAAACAGCACCATGCCCTTCCCCTCGCGGTACTCGAGCAGGGGGCTGTATTGGAGGGCGTAGCCGCCGTCGAGGATGGGCAGGAAGTCGCCGCGCGCGGGCTTCTCGATGAGCGCCGAGGCCACGTTGCCGCGATTGCCGCAGCGCCACAGCCGCGTGACAGGGATTCCGCTCCATTTAACCGTGGGCACGTAGTTGAATTGAGGAGCCCGCTCGTAGGTGAGGAGCGGGGGGAGAATCGTGGATGCGCCGCGCCAGTTCCGCAAGTGCTCCTCGGCCAGGCCGGCCAGCAGCGGATGGTCCGGCACCCGTTGGAAGACCCAGCGCAGGCCATACTCGGCCACCCGGAACCCCAACCGTTTCTCGAGCACGTCCGCCGTCTGCTCGAACACGATCACCTTGAGACCATCGCGAACGGGCGCGATGGCCGGCGCCGCTCCCTCCAATGTGAGGGCGCCCTTGCCGACGATCAGCACGTCGTAGGCCGACAGATCGGCGTCAGCCTTCACGATCTCCCAGCGCACCCCCATCCCCTTCAGCAGCCTGGCCGTCTCTCCTTTGGGGTCGAACAGCGCGATCTTCAAGCCCACTTGCAGAGCCGCCGGCCGCGGCAGCACGTGAACGGAGAAGGAATCGTCCTGCGTCTCGCCGGTGGAAAACCTGACCGTCGCACGCAGCTCGTATCGTCCCGGAGCCAAATCCTTCGGCAGCTCGAACCTGAGGGGAAGGCGCTGCTGTGCGCCGGTTTGTAGCGTGACTTTACTATTGCAGGGGCCGGCCGGCGAGACGCCGGCGGTACCTCGGGGCAGCCCGAACGACCACTCGCACTCGGCGCTCACGGTCTGGCGGGAATTGTTGATGATGATGATCTGCTTTTCCACCGCCTCCCCGGGCAGGAAGTTATGGTCCTTGCTGGTAAAGGCTGCCGGCTTGCCGCCGAGATACGCCAGCAGCGGCAAGTTGTTGCGATACAGGGCCGCGGCAGCCAGAGTTGGGACATAATCCGCCGGATGAAACGCCAACTGGGCGCGCGCCTCCGCCTCCCGTACGTAAGCCGGCCTGGGGCCGGGCCGCTGCAGGTTGTCCCAATCAACTTCCAGTTGGGGGTCGCCGCCTGGCCGCTCGGGGGTGGCCGGCTTCCAGTAACTCGCGTATTCCCACGGCGAGTTAGCCGACAGGCCCCACGCGCGGAAGGCCCGCCAGTTGTCCGTAAGGTGCATGGCGATCACCCGGAACCGCTCATCAAACACTTGCGAGTTCAGTGAGTGCGGGTAATCCCACCGCTGCCAGGCACGGCCCTTGCGGAACTGCTCCGCTTCCCAGCGCAGGTTTGTTTTCTCCTCCTCGGTGACTTCATAGGAGCGGGCGCCGAGAAACTGGGCGTTCCACTCGGCGACGCAGAACTCCCAGGGCGCCACGGCGCTCCCAAACTCGCGCTTCCCCTTGTACCAGCCGCGGTACATGGCCCAGTCCCACAGGAACGGCACGCTGTACTCGCAGGTGAAAACCGGTTTGACGCCCAGCGTGGCCCAGTGCTCGAACCAGTCGGACATCTCCTGAATGGGGGCCCAGTTGGCGTAGAAATTGCTGGTATGGAGCGCGCCGAGGTTGCCCGAGGAATGGTGATAGACGAAACGGCTGGGGTCCAGCCGCCGAATTATCGCTTCGGCTCGCAAGGCGCGCCCGGCGTTCCGCAAAGCCCATGGGTCGCGCGGGTTCTGGATTCCGTCAATCATGTCCGGGTTCATGTCCTCGCCGTACCCGGTGGCGTTGTGGCTGGTGGAGTAGCACACCACCGACGGATGGTTCTGGGCCACGCGCACATAGAACTGCGCGTGTTGCGCGTAGCCGTTGGTGTCATCCGCGTCCGGCGCGCCCCAATCGTAGTGCCCGAAATGCGGCTGCGAGAAAGACAAGAGCATCCCCTCGTCGTCGGCGGCCTTCAACACCTCCTCGAAGCTGATGTGCGCGCCCGGCTCGCAGCCGTAGTTGTGGGTATAAACGAAGTTAATCCCGAAGCTCTTGAAGCGCTGCAGGGTGGCGCGCGCGGCGTCGTAGCTGGCCAGTATCGAGCTGCCCTGGCCGCTGTCGATGGGGATGGCGGAAAGATAGATACGCGTGCCGTTCAGGTAGAAGTCCC
>JAPKYU010000203.1 GCA_026394175.1 Acidobacteriota bacterium
GCGGCGGCCCTGGACTTCGCCACGCGCGTCCGGCGTCTGTCCCGCGAAACCAACCTTGCCGGCCCGGTCGAGGCCCGGCTGATCGAGTTCTTCGATCGCAACGCGCTGACGCTGCTCCGGCTGGACCGCTACCCGGAAACGCCGGCCGCCGCGCGCGCCGCCGTCCTGCTGGAGCAGGAAACCGGCGCCGGCTCGCTGGAAGACGCCGCCGAGCGCTGGCTGGAGGTCATCGAGCAGTCGGGTGGCGGAGACGGGGCGGCCCTGCTGGACGATTCCTGGTTTGCGATGTCGGCGGCCGAGCGCGAGAAATTCCGCGATTTTCGCCACGCTATAGCGCTCATTGTCAACGACACGGCGCGGCAGAACGGCTTCCCTAAATTGGCCACCGACCAGGCCGTGCCGGTGGAGCGCATCGGGGAGCTGCTCGCGTTTTATTACCGGGAATTGCGTGCCTTGTTCGGCGACTGCGATCCATGTAGCGGCGACCTTCAGGTCGCCACCCCGAAATACACGATCTACGGGCACATCGGCGACGCGCACCTGCACGTCAACATGCTTCCCAGCGACGAGGTCTCCTTCCAGGCGGCCAAGGCGCTGCTGCTGAGGTTTGCCGAAGAGGCAGTGCGGCTGGGCGGCACAGTCGCCGGCGAGCACGGCCTGGGCAAGGCCAAGCTGCACTTCCTCAAGCTGCAGTATCCGCCGGAGGTCATCGAAGCGATGCGGCAGATCAAGCTGGCGCTGGACCCGCGGGACCTGCTCAACCGCGGCAACCTGTTCGGCTCCAGCTCCCTGCTGGCTGTCGGCTGACGGCCTTTTGCCGCACGCGATACAAACAGAGCCGAAGCAGGGAGGTCAAGCCGACAGGCGTCAGCCGGAGTTAACTCACACGGCGAGGGATACGGTGGGGACGAGCGTCTGCTTGACTGGGTCCGCAGTGACGGTGAGGCTTTCCAGCGCCGTGACGCCCAGCACCTGCATGTCGCCCGGTTCGCCGAAGACGACGTTGGCAGCGCCGGTGCGCCCGTCATAGCTGAGCAACGCATACCCAATCCTGCGTTCCAGCATGGCGCCGGTAATGGTCTGGAACTGGCGCACTTCCGCCGGCCGGATGCCGAGTTCGTCCAGAAGGTTCGCGGAAAGCCAGGTGAACAGGGACCCGGTATCGACCAGAAGCTCGACCTCGCGCTGGCGCTGGGGGTCGGCTGGATTGCGAATCGACACCACTACACGAAACAAGCCCATGACATGCCCATTATAGTCCTTTCTTCGCACCCTTCCGTCAATGGCGGCGGCGAAGGATGGCGCCGGTCAACAGCGCGCCCAGGATGCTCATCCCCAGGAAGCCGAACAGGTAGGTGAGGGCCCAGGCCAGCACCAGGAAGGGGCCGCCGCCGGGCGAATTCACCACCTCCATCACCCGGTCGGCATTGGGCGAGTTCATCAGCTCGGCGCGCTGGCGGAATTCGTCGCGGAGGAATTCCACCAGGCCCCAGAGCTGCCGGCGGATCAAGGCGTGAGAGATCAGGGCCACCAGGAAGGCGACCGCGAAGCCGAAAAAGCCGCTGAGCATGCCGAGCCGGGCCGCTTCGTGGGGGAGCGCGGAGCGGCCGAACTGCACCCGAAAAAAGAAGACGGCCAGGGCGCCGCATCCCAGCGTCCACAAACAGCAGAAGTCGCTAAGCTCGGGGACCCCGGCCAGCACGCCCGCGGCGATACCGGCCATGAAGGCGGGGCCGAGCATCATCGAGGCCGTCACCGGGGGGGTCTTCCAGTCCCGGGCCGGCGGAGTCGAGGGCGGCGCGGGCGCGGCGGGCGGAGGCTCGGCCGGCGGCCGCTGCTCCGGCTCCGCGGCGGGTGCCGGCTGCTCGCTGAGTTTGGTCCCGCAGATCGGGCAAAAATACGCGACCGGCGGCAATTCCGCGTTGCAGTGCGGGCAGCGTTCCATCAGTTGGTCGTACCCTCGGTGATGTTGGCCAGGGCGATCTGCGTCGTGTGGCGCGCCCGCCAGATGATCACGCGCCTCTGCTGCTCGGCATCGCGCATGACGAATTCCACGCGGCTGCGGCCGCGCCGCTCCTTGAACTCGCGGCTCAGGCGCTGGCGATAGAAGGAGGCGACCCGCGGCAGCGCATCGTCGGTCTGGTATGTCGCAGCCACTACCTGCAGGCTGGCCGCCGCCGGGATTTCGATCGAAATCATCGCCCCATCTCCTTTGACCCGCCGCGAGCCGGGATAGATGGGCAAGCGCAACTCGGCTTCCGTCGGTTCTCCTTTCTGGACCTTCAGCGAACCCGCCGCCGTGTCCACCTCGACCCGCTTGTCGATCTGGTGAATATCCATGCTGATCTGGCGGACCAGATAGCGACCGAAGACGTAAATGCCGCTGAAGACTAGCAGGCCGGCAAGACCGAGCACCCCCAGCAGCATCCAGGCGAAGGTGTAGTCGGCACGCCGGGGGACGTGTGGCTGCGGTTGGCTAGCCATGGTCGTACTCCTCAGGCATGAGAGCCCCCCGGCGATTGTAAGACAGGGGGTCAAGTAACCAGCGGTCCAATGCGTCGGCCAGCAGCGGCGCGGCGGCGGCGCCCGCCAGCAGGCCCGTCAGCATCCGCCCGGCCGCCCACGCTGGCCGCAGCCCCAGCCATTCGCTGAGGACGTCGGCGGCCAGCAGCGCCAGCGATGCCAGAAGAGCTTTCAGGCGCCACGTTCCGGCTTTTTCGCTCGATACCAGCAGCCCGATGGCCGCTCCGATGTAAATGCCGAGGCAACGGGCGCAGGCCGCCGTGGGCGCTCCGGCAATCCAGAACGACCGGCCGGGCTGCTGGTGGCACAACGGCCGGAACAGCGAGTGGATCAGGGGCGAATGCAGAAAAGGCGCGGCGGCGGCCAGCGCCACACCCCCGGCGCTCAATAACGCCAGGGCGAAGGGAATGGGACGCAGATGAACGCAGATAAACGCAGATCTGATACGAACAAGAACAAATCTGCGTTTATCAGCGTTCATCTGCGTCCCATTTCTCACCTTCATACGAAAGCGGAAAGCCCGGAAATCTTTTCCCCGATGATCAGCGTGTGGATGTCGTGTGTTCCTTCGTAGGTCCTGACCGATTCCAGGTTGCACATGTGCCGGAAAACGGGGTACTCGTCGGCCACGCCGTTGGCGCCCAGAATGTCGCGGGCCAGGCGCGCGGTCTCCAGGGCGATGTCCACGTTGTTGCGCTTCAGCATCGAGATGTGGCTGTGATCGGCGCGGCCGGCATCCTTCAGCCGGCCGACCTGCAGGGCCAGCAATTGGCCCTTGGTGATTTCGGTGATCATCCACACCAGCTTCTGCTGCACGAGCTGATGCCCGGCGATGGGGCGGTTGTCGAACTGCGTGCGCCCCTGCGCGTAACGAAGCGCGGTGTCGTAGCAGGTCATGGCGGCGCCCAGCGCTCCCCACCCGATGCCGTAGCGTGCCTGGTTCAAACACATGAGCGCGGCTTTCAATCCCATGGCGCCGGGAAGCATGTTCTCGCAGGGCACCCGCGCGTCCGCCAGCGTCAGGCTGCTGGTTACCGAGGCGCGCAACGAGAATTTGCCCTTGATGTCGCGCGCCGCGAAGCCGGGCGTGCCTTTCTCCACCAGGAATCCGCGGATCACGCCGTCGTCGGTCCTGGCCCATACCAGGGCGACGTCGGCGATGCTGCCCGAGGTGATCCACGTCTTTTCGCCGTTCAAGATGAAGTGCGGGCCGTCGTGCG
>JAPKYU010000104.1 GCA_026394175.1 Acidobacteriota bacterium
GTGGGTGGTGAACCTGGCCGAGCGCGGCGCCGCCTCCACCGCGCGCCTGGCGCAGATATTCAACGAGAAGCCGGAGGTTACTTCCCCTGTAGCGCCGGCGCTGCGCGGACTACCGGCCCCGGCCGGCGAGACCCACGGCAAGCCGGGGCAGGCGCCAGCGCTACAACTGCGCGGCGACATTGAGTTTCGCAACCTGACGTTTGCGTATAACGGCCGCCCGGTGCTTCGCGGCATCAACCTGCGGATTTCCGCCGGGCAGACCGTGGCCATTGTGGGCCGCACCGGATCGGGCAAATCCACGCTGGTGAGTTTGGTGCCGCGCCTGTATGACGCGCCGCCCGGCGCGCTTTTCATCGACGGGCGCGACATCCGCGAGTGGCCGCTCGATGCCCTGCGCCGGCACATCGGTTTTGTGCCCCAGGAAACGTTCCTGTTCAGCGACACGCTGCGGGAGAACATCGCGCTGGGCGCCCCCGCGGCCGGCGACGCGAGCATCCGCTCGGCCTCCGAAACAGCCGGAATTCTGCCCGACATCGAAGAGTTTCCGGAGCGCTTTGCCACCCTGGTGGGCGAGCGCGGCATCACCCTCAGCGGCGGCCAGAAGCAACGCACGGCCATCGCCCGCGCCCTGGTGCGCGACCCGCGCATCCTGGTGCTGGACGACGCGCTCTCCAGCGTCGATACCCAGACCGAGGACCGCATCCTCGGCCACCTGGCCGGGATCATGCGCGGAAGAACTTCGATACTGATCTCGCACCGGGTCTCGACGGTCCGCTCGGCGGATTGCATCGTGGTGCTGGATCACGGCGAGATCGTCGAGCAGGGCACGCATGCGGAGCTGCTCGAGCGCGGCGGCTACTACAGCGAGCTGTACGAGAAGCAGTTGCTCGAAGAGGAACTGGAGCAGGCCTGAGGAGGCTGGAGACCGGAGGCTGGAGGCTGGAGGAGCCGGCAAGACCAGAGGCTACAGCCTGCAGCCTACAGCCTGCAGCCTGATTATGAAGCAGCACCACGAGGAAGAAATCCTGGGGAAGGCGTACGACGCGCGGCTGATGAAGCGGCTGCTGGCCTACCTGCGCCCGTACAAGCCGCTGGTGGCGCTCAGCTTCCTGGCCATCCTGCTGCACTCCGGGTTGCAGGCGGTCGGCCCCTTCCTGACCAAGGTGGCCATCGACCGCTACCTGGCGGCCACGGCGCGCCAGCCCACCTTCCTGGATGCCTGGCTCAGCCCCCATGCGGCGGCGGGGCTGGCGCAGGTGGCGGCGCTGTACCTACTCACCCTGCTGGTCTCCTTCGCCGTCGATTTTCTGCAGACCTACAGCATGCAACTGGCCGGGCAGAAGGTGATGTTCGACCTGCGCATGCAGATCTTCGGGCACCTGCAGAAGCTGCACGCCGGCTTCTTCGACCGCAACCCGGTGGGCCGGCTGGTGACCCGGCTCACCACGGACGTGGACGCCCTCAACGAAATGTTCTCCTCGGGCGTGATCGCCGTCTTCGGCGATTTCTTCACGCTGGCGGCCATCGTGGGCGTGATGGTTTCGTTCCACGCGCCGCTGGCCCTGGTCAGTTTTTCGGTGCTGCCGCTGATCGTGCTGGCCACGGCGCTGTTCCGGCGGCGGGTGCGCGACTCCTACCGCCGCATCCGCACCGCCATCGCCCGCATCAACGCCTACCTGCAGGAGCACATCACCGGCATGGCCGTGGTGCAGCTCTTCAACCGCGAGCAGAAGAGCTTCGAGGAATTCGACGAGGTGAACCGGCGTCACATGCGGGCCTTCAAGGACTCGGTGTTCGCCCACTCCCTGTTCTACCCCACCATTGAAGTGTTGAGCGCCACCGCCATCGCTTTGATCCTGTGGTACGGCGGCCTGCGCGTGATGGGCGGCACACTGACGCTGGGCGTGGTGGTGGCCTTCATCCAGTACGCACAGCGCTTCTACCGCCCCATCCAGGACCTGAGCGAGAAGTACAACATCCTGCAGGGGGCCATGGCCAGCTCGGAGCGCATCTTCAAGCTGCTGGACACGCCGCCGGAAATCGTTTCGCCCGCCGCCCCGGCGCGGCTGGAATCGCCGCGCGGCCGGATCGAGTTCCGCGACGTCTGGTTTGCATATAAGAACGGGGCGGAGCCCGAGTGGGTGCTCAAAGACGTTTCGTTCACCATCGAGCCGGATGAAACCATCGCCATCGTCGGCCACACGGGCGCGGGCAAGACAACGATGATGAACCTGCTGCTCCGCTTCTACGACCCGCAGCGCGGCCAGATCCTGCTGGATGGAGTTGACCTGCGCGATGCGGACCTGAAAGAGCTGCGGCGCATGTTCGGCGTCGTCCTTCAGGACCCCTTCCTGTTCTCGGGCACCGTGGAACGCAACATCCGCCTGGGCAGCGACCACCTGGAGCGCGCCGACCTGGAGGAAGCGGCCGAGGAAGTGAACCTGGCCGATTTCATCCGCGCGCTGACCGGCGGCTTCGATGAAGAAGTGCGCGAGCGGGGAGCGACGCTGTCCACCGGGCAGAAGCAATTGATCAGCTTCGCCCGGGCCCTGGCGCACCGGCCGCGCATCCTGGTGCTGGACGAGGCCACCTCCAGCGTGGACACGGAAACCGAATTCCGGGTGCGTGACGCGTTGGGGCGCATGGTCGAGGGGCGCACCTCGATCATCATCGCGCACCGGCTTTCCACGGTGCAGAGCGCCGACCGCATCCTGGTGATGCACAAGGGGCGGCTGCGCGAATCGGGCACCCACCAGGAACTGCTGGCGGCCCGCGGCATTTACTGGAAGCTATACCAGTTGCAGTACAAGGACCAGGAGAGCAGGCCGCTGGAATCGAAGTTTCAAGTTTAGCCACGTAAGGGCGATCGTCGCCGCGGCGACGGTCGCCCCTGCATGAAACACTCAGCGCTTGTTCTGCGCTTGGGCGGCCTGGAACGCCAGCTCATCCGCGCGGCAGTTGTCGGCGTGGTCGGCGTGACCCTTGACCCATTGCCAATGCGCCGTGTGCCCGGCCAGCGCTTCATCCAGCGCCTGCCACAGGTCCTGGTTTTTCACCGGCGCTTTTCCCGCGGTTTTCCAGCCGTTGCGTTTCCACCTGGACATCCACTGCGTCACACCGCGCTGGACGTACTGGGAGTCGGTCTGGATGGTCACCGCGCACGGTTCTCTTAAAGCCGCCAGACCGGATATCACCGCTCTCAGTTCCATGCGGTTGTTGGTGGTGT